>DATAIA010000180.1:0-7042 GCA_036262895.1 Xanthobacteraceae bacterium | reverse complement strand
GTCGATATTCTGCGAATACAGTCTATCGACGATATTTTTACCAATGCTTCTGCACAGCATCCCGCACTGAGGTATCGCGGGGTTCTTCCGGTTCCGGCGCGCCGGGTACTTGACCCGCTACCCATTGATCAAGGTATTCGCCAGTGGCAACGGCCGGTGTAATGGACGCGACCCACTTCCCAATCAGTCGCGTGCGGTAAATATCGTCTGGCTCTGCCGGGCCGCTTCTTGGCAAGTCAATGTCTGGGAGCTCTCCGACTGCATCCAGCGCGTATCCAGCCGCCCGCGCCGCACTCTCCAGCAATTCCCTGTCGTTCAATCTTCCCTCCGTTTCTTCCAGTCCGGCGCAGGCAGTTCCCGCGCGCTCTTCAGCCACTTTTCCAGCATGCGCCCAAAGTATCGCCGAGACGCGCGATGAGAAGGCAAGTCGCGGCGTAACGGCGTCATGTTGAGACCGCGCTTTCTGAGCATCACGCCTCCTTCCGCTTATACCCAGCCCACTTGATTTTGTACCAGTCCCGCGACCTACCCCGCTGATAGGTTGACGCGAGCCGCTTCGCAACCATTCCTTCGAACTGGTACTGCTTCACCAACTCGAACACAGCCACTCCATCCCCGATCACGCCGCTCACAAACGATAGCGTATCCGTGTCATCAAATGCGTCTCGCAGAATCGCTTTCCGCTCGATCAGCGGCAGACCTCGCAAGTCACGTTTGTTCGCCAGGATATCAAACACGTAGAGCCTCGCGGGGCATCGCCTCACCGCTGCCGGAACGTTCCTCGGCGATGTCGTTTTGGCCCGTTGATGGAGCAATGCGAACTCGGCTCCGCGGCTCGATCCGATGGCCAGCTCTGCGTCCATCGCGAACTCACCCGGCACAGCCTCAACCGCCTGCACGATGTCGGGAAACGATGCATTGAGCGAGTTGCCTGCTCGAGATATCAGGTCGACACGATCACCCTTGCGAACCAGCACGCGATAGCCGTCATACTTCCATTCAAACACCCAGCCGGGATCGCTGAACGGATGCCGTCTCAGAGTGGCGATCATCAGGTCAGAGGCTTCGATCATGGCGTTCCATCAGGGTCAGGCGGCGGCTGATCGGGTATGTCCGGCATCTCCGAAGGCCTGCCCCTGTACACGCCAAGAAAGCCCATCCGCGACCGCTCATCCTGCATGAGACGCCGGAACTTGTAGAGCGCAGCCAGCTGCCCAAGGTTCTCTGCTTTCCAGCACTTGTCTACCAATTCCCGGTAGGCGTCGGCGTCCTCGACCAGTTGGCGCAAGCGTATGACTTCCAGCACCACGCACTTGATATCTTCATTGCCCACCGCGTACAGGTGGCGCAACTTCTGGAGGCTCGGTGACTGGAAGTCTGGGAGGTTTGCGCGCGGCATGGTTGCACCGGTACTGTATAAAATTACAGATATCAGTGTACGCCTGGAATCGCCGCGCGGGATGCGGTGAATGCGGAGGGCAATCGCCGCAAAAGACTAATTGCGGAAAAGAACTGGGATTGCGGAAATCCTATTGGTCTTCTAATCCCCCGCAAACCCTTGGTGGGCCGGGTCGGGTTCGAACCGACGACGGGATTTCTCCGGCGGATTATGAGTCCATTCGAATACTAAACAAAATCAACTTGTTACGCTAAATTCAATTCCGCAATCCATGTTAACCGTGGTCTACGAAAACCGCGTGTGGCGGTCTTCCGATGAAAATTGCGGAACGATTTTACCTCGTCGGCCCAACCTTGTCGCCGCGCCTCTTCCTGACGTAATGCTCGGTCATGGCCAGCGATTCGTGCCCAAGTTGGCGTTGTGCCTGGCGTATGTCGCCGGACGTATCGGTCTTATCTGTGCCGGCCTTCGCGCGCAGGTCGCGGAACTGGAACTGCTCGATCGGTACGCCCGCTGCTGCACGCGCCGCGCTGAAGCGTTTCTGTAAGGCGCCAAGAGTCATTCGTTGCCCGCTCTCATTCACCACCAGCGCGGTACTGACAACCTTGTATGCCGCCTTGCGCGCGCGAATCCGGTCGATCACGGCTTTCAGTTCGCCAGTTATCTCCATGCGCAACTTCTTCTTGGTTTTCTCCTGGCCAATCATCAGGTAGCCGTCTTTGATGTTGCGCTCATCGTAGTTGAGAGTGTCCTGCGGGCGCTGGCCGGCCAGGTAGGCAAGGTCCATCGCGTCGCGCGTCGGCTGGTCGGCTTTCTCGTACACCTTGGCGAACAGATCATCTTCGACATAGACGTCGCGGCCGTCCTCGGTGTTTTTCTTTACGCCCAGGCATGGGTTGGCCGCCTTTGTCAGGCCGATCTCTCGAGCGTTGTTGAAAATATGACTGAACAAAGCAACTTCGCGGTTCGCTCGTACGTGACCCGCATTGGCCGGAACGGGTAACTTCTTCGACTCGAACCATGCAACGGCTTTCTGGTGGCGCCAACGCAGGTATTGCTTGATGTGCACCGGCTCAATTTCATCCAGAAGCGCGCCCTCATCGAAGAATTCCAGAAGAAAAGCCAATTCCTTCAGATTGTCGGATTGCGTGCGCGGCGCTTTCGTCGGGATGATGTCCTGGGTGTAGATGGTGGAAGCCTCTTTGAAAGTGGCCATCGCCTCCCTCGGTGCGTGCGTCTGGTGAATCTCCGACCACTTTCGTATGGCCAGCACGTAGTCTTTCCCTAGCGGCTCTTCTTTTCGAGGTTTTCCACCGTGATCGTAGTAGTAATAGACCACCTTACCCCTGCGCCGAGCCTGCATGCCGGGCGGCAGATTTGTATTTGTCGAGCGCTTGCGCCCCATTCCATCACCCCATAGCAAGTACCTTTGGTTGCCACTTCTTCCGCGGTGGCTCCTCGGTTGACTTCCGTCCCTCTATTGCCGCTCGGGCAATGATCGGTCGGCCTCGCGCATTTGTCCAGAACGGTATCCCGGAGGTGCGAAGCCAGTCAGCCTGCAACTCCTCGCGCCGCCTCCCGTGCCTGCCAACGCGAACTCCGGTCAGCTCGGCGACTTCCTCTGACGTCAGAAACGTTTCACTCATACCCCAATCCCTCGCGGTAACCCGCAATATCTGATCAAGCGCTGCAATCATCCTGCCTGCGACCTGGCAATCTCAACCAGCCGCGGATCAGCCTTTGTCAGCACATCCAGCAGCAGCCGCTTTTCCTCGAGATACGTCACGGCGAACTTCGGGTCGTGCATAACGATGCTCGACGTGTTGCTGATCAGGTCGGCAACTTTGATCGTTTGTATCCACGACGGCGCTTGCGCAAGTCGCTCGCGGGAAAGCCGCTTCCGTTCAGCGCGGTTGCCGCTTTCAAGGTCTGAAAGCATCAGGACGCCAGAGGCGATCATTTCTCCAAACTCATCTCGGAGCGTTTCCGTCGATACACCCTGGTCCTCAATGCAGTCGTGAAGCCAAGCAACCGCGACAATCCACGCTTTCCACCCGTCATATTGATCGGCAACCGTCGCCACGATGCCCGCAACCTCCGCAAGGTGATCCGTGTACGGATTATTCGTGTACTTCCGGCGCTGATCCTTGTGAACCTCGCGCGCGAACTGCATTGCTTTGAATGCGATGCTCATGGTCAAGCTTCCTCCTCAACAATCGGCACATCGCGCCACAGCAAGCCGCTCTTACCGCCGCATTGCCACAGGTGACCAGTCTGCAGAACGAGTTCGCCGTCCCTGCGCACATGGCGCAGCCTCGCGATTCGGTCGTCCACAATCTTTGCGGGCGCGACGGACACAGCGCCGATCAACATCGGTTCCTTCACTCTCTCCCCTCCCCTTTATCCCTCTCCACCGATTCAATAACCGCTCTCGCCCGATCCACCGCCTCACCCCAATGCGCAACCGTCTCGCGAGCCGATGCCAGTTCGCATTGCGGGCAGTGATCGGACCATGCGATGCCGTGACTGCATTTGTTGCCGATGGTGCTCGTCATCCCCGCTCCGTCAATTTCCGATGGTTACAATGCCCGCGTTGCGCCCATAAACCGCCGCGCTCTTTAGAAAAGAAACGGCGCCATTGGTAATAGGCGCGCGTGCGCTGGATTCTGAATCGCAGCGTCATCTCGGCTCCCGCCTGGTAACAACATGGTTCTCCAGCACGACCGATACTGGCGCCTCCAGATCGTCTGCAACCATCTGACAGAGTGTTTCGAACAGGCTCAGCGCCAGCGCTGATGTCGGCTGGCGCGCCTTCACATATGCATTTGCCGCTTCCAGAAAGTGGCGGCGGTTTATGATGATGGTCATGGTGAGGTTCACGGTTGGTCTTTCATCGCCCGAATCGCGTCGGGCAGACATTCGCGGGCTTGCTCGATTCCATGATCCAGCAGATAGATCGATGTCATCTGTGCCGCACGCTCCAGCGCACCAGCCTCAGCCGCTTGCCAGAGCCACAGCAGGAATTCTTTCGGCACGCCCCATTCCTTGAACGCCAGTCGGTGCGGATCATTGCGCCCAGCGTCTTTCTTGTGCAACTCATGGCATGGCGCATCCATGTATGCTTTGAAGCGGTCGAATTGGGTCATCTCACTCTCCCTTCATCGACCGAATCAACCCGGCGATTTCGTGTCCTTCGATAGTGCCGAGGTCGTAGTGTTCGGCTAGGTTGGCGGCAGCATCCAATGCTCCGCGCCACGCTTCACGCTGCACCGCTACTTCAAATGGCGTAAGGTATGTCTGGGTAGCGCGCCATTGGTCGAATGTTTGGGGTTGGGTCATGGGTTGCTCCGCTTCGGCCCGGCCGGCAGCGGCAACCAGTGCGTGATGCCCATCAACTTCACAGCCGCGTTGCCCATGCGCGAGTCCGCAAGGCACACGCCAATCTGCGGATAACGCCCGTTCCACAGCACGATCTTGTCGTGCGATATGGGCGGCATGCGGTCTATTACGGAAATCCAATCGCTCATCCCTCGCTCCCGGATTTAATTGCGGCGTCACATGCGGCGTCCAATAAGTCTGCCGTCGCAGCGTAATTGTGGGCATCGTTGGGCTTCGGCGTGGCGCAAACGACGCTCTGGAAGTACGCTTCCTCTGTGGTCTCAAAACATCCGGCACGTAGGTAGCGATACCGCTCCGCATCCGCTTTCAGCGCCTCAACGCCCGCAGCAATAGGACCCCAATCGGGAATGCCGCCGAGGATCGAGCCGACTTCGTCTACGGTGGACTTCTGCGTGCGCGCTTCCAGTGCCCAGATGCGGGCTTGCTGGAGGATGGCTTCGCGCTCGCGCTGGAGGGTTTCGATCTGCGTTTCCAGCCCTTTGGCGTACCTGCTCATACCAAGCGCCGTCCAGCCGCCGTCGATGGCGTCTTGCGGCAAGTCGCCGATAACGCGCTCGATAAGGTCGGCAGCTTCGTCGCAAATCCGGCTGCCGCGTCCGTCCGCGCTGCGGGTCTCGCCGCATTGGCGAAGTTGTTCGATCAGATCATGGTTGGTGGTCATAGGCCTCTCCCGTTTGTCCATGCTTTTGAATCCGGTCTGCACCATGGACAAAGTTTGACCACATGGCCGTTGCATTGACTGCCCGCGAAATCTGTTTTGCAATCAACACAACGCCAGTAGTGGTGCATCTGCGTTCCGAGCTTGAGCATGCCGAACGGAATCAGCGCGCCTGTCTTTGTTGCGCTACTAACTACTTTTGCGTCATCGCTCACGATCCCTCCCCTGCATCAGCGCTATTGCTGGTAGGCGATGCTGTTGGTTCGAAATGGTCCCGTGCGTAGGCCCATGCGATCTGAAACGTGTACGCGTCGGTGTGATGTCCATGTGACCGCGAATCGCTGAATGCATCCTCCCATCCATGGACCGGCTGGGCGGGGCGACGCGCGACATCCCTGTACGTGCGATAGAAAACGCCGATCATCAGGCCAATCAACGCCCCGCAAATGAAGACATCGAAGTGATGCAGCAAGTCGCTCATTGTGCCTCTCCTGTCGCTTTCGGCTCAGTGCTGGGGTTGGTGGCGAGAAGTGTTAGGCGCGCAAGCGTCGCGTCGATTGCCATTTCAGCTGCGTTGTAGAAGGTCGCGCCGGATATAAGCGTGCAATCGGTATGGACAATTTGCGCAATGTGCTTCTTTTGCTCATCCGTCAGCGCAGCAGGTGCGGTGGCTGCGGGCGCAGGGGCGGCCGCAATGATTGAGCGAATCACGCCTGCTGGAGTGCAGTTTGAAAAGCCGAACCCATTTGGCAAACTATCCCAAAGCGCATCCAGCATTTCTTGCGTCGGTTCGACCGGCACCGGTTTCCAGCCGTGCGGAATCGACTCTGCATGCGCTGCGGTGGCTGGCATCGATTCGAGCGTGTCGAGTGCGACTGACCACGGGTTGTTCGCGCTGGAATGCTCGCCAATATCGATGCCGAAGTGTTCGGCGATTGCGGCCGCTAGCTTGTCGGCCCACTCGTGGTAACTGTCGCGCTCTTGAAGCGTTTGATCCCACAAATCATCGTCCGAAGGGCGGTGTGCTGCGGCGGCTTCCGCATCGCTGGCGCGCGGAACCGAAGCGGTGCAAAGGGCGCGGACCTCGCAGCGCGGGCCGTTCTCGTAGCCGGCGTATCGGCCGGTTGCAAGCGTCGCGTCGTACAGTTGCTTCGTGCACGATTCCCATAGGATCGGCACGCCGTCGATTCGGCCATCGGTACGGCGCACCTGCCACGCTACCGGCTCACCCTGCGCACCCAAAGCCGCGTGCTGCGATGGGGCGGCATCAAACATCGCTTGCCAAATTGCTTGCAGATCTAGTTCGGTCGTTCGCGTCAGCGGCTGTGCGGCATCGAACATGTCTTCTGTCGCGATGCGCGAACAAACCTTCTGCTGATCGTTGAGTGTGGCTGTCATGGTTGGTCTCGAGTTAGGCGGTGGCATAGGTGGTCATATGGCCCTGGTCAATCCTCAAGCAACTTCGGGTCTATCTCGACGACCGCTGCGATGTTGTCGGGACTCCACGAAAGCGGCGGCTGCGCGCGCATGACTGCGTTAAACGCTTCGATTGCCCCTTCGATCGCTTTCGGCAGGTCATCAAGGTC
>DATAIA010000179.1:0-2358 GCA_036262895.1 Xanthobacteraceae bacterium | reverse complement strand
CGTCAGGTGTAATGCCCTCGTCCGACCAGTCGCTGCCGGTAATGCGCGCACCAAGCGGCACGCCTGCAGGCATGACGGCGCGAACTGCCCGCGTGACTTCCAGCAGGAAGCGCATGCGCCCCTCGCGCGACCCGCCATAGGCGTCGGTTCGTTTGTTCGCAATCGGCGAGAAAAAGTTATGAAGCAAATAGCCGTGCGCCATATGCAATTCGATTGCATCAAAGCCGATGCGAAGCGCGCGCTTCGTTGAGTCAACAAATGCATCGCGCACCCGCGCCATGTCATCCATGCTCATTTCCCGCGGCGTGTGCCAGCCCGGCCCAAATGGAATGGCCGATGGGCCGATTGTCGGCCACGGATCCTCACCCGCCCCAAGAGGATTTCCACCTTCCCAGGGCCGCTGAATGGAGGCTTTGCGGCCGGCATGGGCGATCTGAATGCCGAGCTTCGCGGTCCCGACCCGACGGCAATAGGCCACCACGCGCGCCATCGCCGCTTCGCAGTTATCGGAGTAAAGCCCGACATCGCTGTGGCTGATGCGTCCGATCCGCTCAACAGCTGTTGCCTCAACGACCAGGAGGCTGGTGCCGGAATTGGCAAGCGTGCCGAGATGCATGAGATGCCAATCGTTCATGCAGCCGTCATCGGCCGAATACTGACACATCGGCGAAATGATAAAACGGTTCGGCAGATCAAGACCGGCGAGCCGGATCGGCGAGAACAGATGGCTGGTCACAGGGACACTCCGGATTTCAAACGCACTTCAAAGAAAAGCTTCATGCTCGGCTAAGACGCAGCACCGAGAGCGCAAGAGTTTGCGCACGCGGAACGATGGAGTCGACCTCCAAATATTCATCCGGGCTATGCGCCTTGCCCCCGATCGGACCGGTGGCGCACACGGTGGGCGCGCCGACATTTGCTGCAAATCCGGAATCGGCACAGCCACCGGTAAACTCCGATGTTACGCTTACGCCGAGATCCCGGCCACAGGCGGCATAATGCTCGAACAGATGCTTGCCGTCTGTTGATTCAACAAGCGGCAGAAACTCGCCGTAGATTTCAAGCTTTGCACTGGTGCCGGGAACAGTGCTCGTCGCCATAATCTTTTCGATCTTGCCCATCACGGCGGCGCGCTGAGCGGGCGTAATAAACCGAAGGTCGATTTCACCCCGGGCTGAGGGGGCAACCGTATTGACGGTCTGACCGCCCGCAATAACACCGACATTTACGGTGATGCCGTTCGGAATGTCGGTGAGCGCGTGCAATGCGATTGTCTTGTGAGCCAATTCACCGATGGCACTGATGCCCTGTTCAAAATTGGCGCCGGAATGCGCCGCCTTACCGATGACTTCAAAGCGCATGAACACGCCGCCCTTGCGGCCGGTCACGACCGCACTGCTCGGCCGGCCCGGCTCGGAATTGAACACCGCGCGGGCGCGCCGTGCTTCCGCCTCGATCAAGCCGCGCGATGAGGGTGATCCGATCTCCTCGTCGGCCGTAAACAAACCAACCAGCGGTCCCGGTGCGCCACCAAACTTTTGAAACGCAGCAAGTACAAATGCATTCATCACCAGGCCGGCCTTCATGTCCGCGACGCCTGGGCCATAGGCTCGGCCGTCTTTGATCTGGAAAGGACGGCGCGCGACCTCCCCTTTTGGAAAGACCGTGTCGCGGTGGCCCATCAGCAGGATCGTACTGTTCGTCCCAGAGCCAACCGATGCCCTGATCCCGTCCCCAAATGTTTCATTGGGAATGATGTCGTGCGAAATTCCATGATCGTCGAAGAAGCGACGGATATGCGCGCCGACCGCATCAACACCCTGTTTGTCGTAACTGCCGCTGTCGGTGTTGACCAATTGCTCAAGCAACGCGAGCATTTTGCCGCGTTGTTCTGCGAGCCAATCAAGAACCGCTTTTTCGTTTGTTACACTGTCGACTTTCATGCCGCACCTCCCCGATCAATGGGTCGACTAAAATATTTTCCAAATCAACGTTCGCGGGGATCAAGGGCGTCGCGCAACCCGTCGCCCACCAGATTGAAGGATAACACCGTGAGAAAAATCGCAAGCCCTGGCCAGACCGCCATCCAGGGCGCATTGATCAGGAAGCGTTGAGCGGAATTGAGCATGCTGCCCCAGGACGGAGCAGGCGGCTGCTGACCAAGCCCCAGGAACGAAAGGCTCGCCTCAGCGATGATTGCGGCAGCGATGGAGAGTGTGGCCTGCACAAGCAGAGCCGGCAGGATATTCGGCAGAATGTGAAACACAGCAATGCGCCAGCGGGGATTGCCGACCGCGCGGGCTGCCTCGACATAATCCTCCACCTTCACAGCCATGACCTGACCGCGGGTCAACCGCA
>DATAIA010000178.1:0-3532 GCA_036262895.1 Xanthobacteraceae bacterium | reverse complement strand
TTCCAAACCAATCAAGCTTCTGTTCAATTCGAATCGCAGTGCCGTCGACGCAGGTGTCACCGCAAAACCGGTTCTCGGTCACCCCCGCTCCCTGGAAGTCCGTCTCAAGGCCAAACACCAAGTTACGCCACTGCCAATTGTATCCGACTTGCGCACCGCCAATTGCCCCGAACGGCCCCAAATTTGTTTTCGCTAGGGAGTTAGCAGCTGGAATAGCCCAAGTGGTTTCATTTCTCGCGACGCCAAGTCCGACATTCACGCCGAGATAAAATCCAGTCCAGTCATAGGCCGCCAGCGCCGGAGCCTTCGTGAAAGCTTTCACCGGAAGATCAGCAGCGAAAGCGGGCATGCCGAGCAATACGGAAGCGGCGAAACCTGCGGCAAGACGCGTTTTCATCTAAATATCCTCTTTAATATAGTCCCAACCCGCCCGGCTACCGTTCGCCCGAACGTGAATCAGCTTTAGCGGACACACAGTGGCACGAAATCAAAAATGCCGCATCAAGCGCCACACGCACTGAACAATTTGGCTGGGGAAAATAATAAGTAAAATCAATGCGCAAATCGGGTCGCCTCGATTCAGATAACCTCGGCGTGCATTTTTTCTGTATAGCGTGATAAAAACACCACAGTCGCTTGGTGGCGAAGTCTGCCTTTCAGGCCTTGCGGCACATTTCCGGCGCGATCAGCGCAAAAGCCTGCACCACCCAACATCGCCATGGTCCCCTTTAGGTCTGAATGCAGCGTCTTGCAGGCAAGCTTTCCCCCCGCTAAGCCTCTCTGGAACAACCGGAAACACCTTTCAATGACTAGCACCAAGACCGAGTTCGATATTCGTCAGGTCAGCGAGACCCTTACCCGTATTGCCAACGCTCTTGAGCGCCTGACCCCTTCTGCGCCCCGCGCGCCGGAATTTGACGTGGCGGACGCATTCATCTGGCATCCGCAAGGCCATCAGCTTGCGCCTGTGCCGCGGGTCAATCGCGTCGACATGGGCCTGTTGAAGGGCATCGACCGCGTCCGGGACGTGCTGATCGACAATACCGAGCGCTTCGCCCGCGGTCTGCCCGCGAATAATGCGTTGCTCTGGGGAGCGCGCGGCATGGGCAAGTCGTCGCTCGTCAAGGCAGCGCATGCCGCAGTCAACGCGCAGCCCACTTCCAAAGGCGGCGGCCGGCTCAAGCTTGTCGAAATCCATCGCGAGGATATCGAGAGCCTGCCCGACCTGATGGGTCTGCTGCGCCCAGCGCCCTACCACTTCATTGTGTTCTGCGACGATCTTTCGTTCGATTCCGACGACACCACCTACAAGTCGCTCAAAGCCGTTCTGGAAGGCGGCATCGAAGGCCGCCCCGACAACGTTATTTTCTATGCGACCTCCAACCGCCGGCACTTGCTACCGCGCGACATGATGGAGAATGAGCGCTCAACGGCAATCAATCCGGGCGAAGCTGTCGAAGAAAAAGTTTCGCTTTCCGATCGCTTCGGCCTCTGGCTCGGTTTCCACCGCTGCAGCCAGGACGAATATCTCGCGATGGTCGAATCCTATATCTCGCATTATCGCGTGCCGATCGAATTGGAAGCATTGCGCGCCGAAGCGCTTGAATGGTCGACAACGCGCGGTTCACGCTCCGGCCGCGTGGCTTGGCAATATGTGCAGGATTTGGCTGGGCGGCTTGGCGTGGCGCTGAAGGAAAACGCTTAACTGGTAAGCGCCCAAAGCTCCGCTCAAATCCTCATGCGTCGAGACGCCGCCTGCGGCGGCTCCTCAGGATGAGGTTCAGATACCCATACTTGGCCACTAAAGCCCTGCCAAATACTGCGTCGGATCGACAGGCGACGAGCCCTTGCGGATTTCGAAGTGCAACTGCGGCGACGAAACATTGCCGGTCTGGCCTGACCGCGCAATGATCTGCCCGCGCTTGATCTGATCGCCACGCTTCACCAGCAACTCGCTCGCATGGGCATAGGCGGTGACGAAACCGTTGCGGTGACGCACCAGCAGCAGATTGCCATATCCCTTCAATTCATTGCCGGCATACGCGACAATGCCGTCATCCGCAGCCTTGACGGATGTTCCCTCGGGAACAGCGAGATTAATTCCATCATTCTGCTGGCCATTTGTCTTCGGCCCGAAGCCCGTAATGATTCTGCCGCGCACCGGCCAGCGGAAACCCGGCGCACTGCCTGTCGTTTCACCCTGCTCAGAGACCGATTCCGGAGACGCAACATGTGCGCTCGCCGCCGGCTCTGCCGACGCAACCTTTTGCGAAGCAGGACCACTTGGCTTGGCCACAGGTGGGATGGTCGACCGCACAGGGGCCGGCAGAACCTTAGTCGCTGGCGCTTGGACAGCCGCAGGCGCGGCGGCGGCAACCTTCGCGCCCGGCACAACGATGTGCTGGCCGATCTTGATCTTGCTGTCAGCGGAAAGCCCGTTTGCCTTGGCCAGCGCGACGCGTGATGTGCCGTAATGCCGGGCGATCGAACTCAGGGTTTCACCGGCAATAACCACATGATCGACGGCATTCGTCGCATGCGTTGCCTTTGCTGGGACTGCCGGTGCCGCAGACGCATTCGCCGCTGCACGAGTGGGCGCCGGAGCTGCAGGCGCACCAGACCGATGGTGAGGGATAATGATGCGCTGGCCGGCGCGCAGGGAAGCGTGCGCGGTCATACCATTTGCCTCCATCAGCGCTTTAGCCGGCACGCCGTAGCGCCGGGCCATACTGTCGATCGTTTCACCCGGAGCGACCATGACGGCATTGCCGCCTTCCCAAACCCAATCGCCGGACTTTGTACCCGATGGAGGCGCAATCGACCCGGTCACATCCGCCCGCGATGGTGGCGGTGCATAGGACGGCGCGCCATACCCTGCGCCAGAATGGCTTGGCGCAGCTGCTACAGGAGCCGAGTATTGCTGTGGTGGGGGTGGAAGCGCTTGGCTTTCAACGCGTGAAACTGGCTGCTGCCGAGACACCGGAGCGGCATTCGCAACCTCACGAGAGCCGTTTCCAGACCGAGAAGCGTACGGATTGCTAAGACTATCTTCAAAACGCGTCGCATCGGCGCCGCACCCAGCCAAACCTGCCGCGATCACCGCAATAAGGCTGATGCTCGACAATGCTCGCGAATAACGCGGCGCGACGCGGCAACGCATAATGACACTCACTCGAACGCAACAACTTCGAGGAGTTAAACACCCGGCGAGTAAACAACTCTTTAACCAGGCAAGAATGCCTCAACCCTAATGCGAATTCATTGTAACCAGGATACAAATAGTATGCCCGCCTTCCCCTCGCTTCGGAGAAAGGGAAGAAGAGCCCTAAAGTTCGCGCGCTTTGCCCCGCAGCAGCGGTACAAACCTGACCCAGATCAGATCCTGACGAACCAAGCCATCCTCGGTCTTGGTCAGCTTTACGATCCGCTGCGGCTCATCGTGAGGACCCAGCGGAAGAACCATGATCCCACCTTTCCCAAGCTGCTCGATTAATGCCTCGGGAATAGTCTCGGCGGCTGCAGTGACCACGAT
>DATAIA010000177.1:0-3547 GCA_036262895.1 Xanthobacteraceae bacterium | reverse complement strand
TTCGGCGAAATACTCGGCCGCGAAAATATGTGCGCCGGTGGGCCGCGGCGTAACATTAAGCGGCTCGCGGCGCGCTTTCTCGCCTTCCTGCGCCGTGATGTAACGATCCTCAACCATGCGATCGATGACATAATTACGTCGCTCGATGGCGCGATCGCGTGCGCGGAACGGATTGTAATTGTTTGGCGCCTTCGGAAGAGCCGCAAGATATGCCGCTTCAGCAATCGTCAGTTCGTGCACCGACTTGTCAAAATAGAGAAGCGATGCTGCCGCGACCCCATAAGCACTAAGGCCGAGATAGATTTCGTTGAGATAGAGTTCGAGGATCTTCTCCTTCGAATAGGTGCGCTCAATGCGCAGCGACAGAAGTGCCTCTTTGATTTTGCGTTGGAATGAAACCTCATTCGTCAGCAAAAAGTTTTTTGCGACCTGTTGCGTGATCGTTGAAGCGCCCTGGGGACGGCGATTGCTGCCGAAATTTTGCAAAAAGACAACGGCAGCGCGCGCAATGCCGCTGAAATCGAGGCCGCCGTGTTCGTAGAAGTTTTTGTCTTCGGCAGCGAGGAAAGCCTGCGTGATGCGCTTGGGGATAGCCTGAATGGGCAAATAGAGACGCCGCTCGCGCGCGTATTCGGCAACGAGTGAGCCGTCACCGGCGTGGACGCGGGTCATCACCGGCGGCTCGTAATCCTGCAACTGCGAATAGTCCGGCAGGTCCTTGGAAAAATGCCACAACAGGCCGGCGACGCCTGCCACGCCGACAATAAAAACGAGCGTGCCGATAGCGAACAGAAACCCAAAAAAACGCAGCAACAATTTCATGATTGTCGTCCCGCGACTATCCGCACGCCGCTGCGGCGAATCCCGCGCTGCCCATTTGAATATACATGCGATCTGCCCGCATACGCATTGAGGCGCCAGCTCCACAAAACTCGTGTGGTGGATTTGACGTTCCTGCCCCATTCGCAGCGAACTCGAATAGGAACGTCAAATCCAAAAACCACACGAGCAATCTTATAAAAGCCGCTAGTGCCCCTTCGATTTCGAGGTTCGTAGAAGAGTGTGCCGCAACGGCATACGAACGTCGGAATCGGGGCACTAGTCGCGCCGTTTTATGGTCAAACTGAGGCTGGAGCCACATCGATGTGTCTCAATTTGCGTGAGGTTGGGGAGTTGCCCCCGCAATCCGTGTCGCAAAATAGGTGTGGACAGCATGCATTATGGAATCCGCCGTCCGCGAGCGCCAGCTTTCCGATATCAGCATCTTCAAATCGTCCGAGCTTGATACGTAGCCAAGCTCGATGAGGACCGAGGGGACATCCGGCGCCTTCAGCACCCGGAATCCCGCCGATTTCAACGGATGCTTATGGAGTCGCGCGGTGTTCCTCAATTCCGTCAGCAGGGTGCGGGCAAAATGGGAGGAGAAGGTTTTGGTTTCGCGCTGTGCAAGGTCAATAAGGATGTCAGCAACATCGCCGGGTTCCGCGGTGAGATCGACCCCCGCAATCACGTCGGCCCGATTTTCGGCCTCAGCAAGCTGTGCCGCCTCCGCATCGGAGGCCTTTTCTGAAAGCGTATAGACTGTGGCCCCCCGCGCGCCGGGTTCGCGGCGACCGACGGCGTCGGCGTGAATCGATATCAGCAGAGCCGCCTGATGCGTGCGGGCAAACCGGACACGTTCGGTCAGAGGCACGAACCGATCGTCGCTCCGGGTCATCATCACCCGATATTTCCCGGTCTTTTCAAGCTTTTCGCGCAGAAGCTGGGAAAACTCGAGTACGATATTTTTCTCGACCTCACCGCTCGCCGCCGAGGTGCCGCTGTCAAGACCGCCGTGTCCAGGATCAAGCACAACGAGCGGGCGCGTGTCCGCCTTTGCTGGCTTGTCGGGCTTGGTTGGCGGATCGACCGGGCGGTGCGCACGTTCGTCGAGAGCGACATTCCGCAAGAAGCTTTCACGATCGGTCGCAACGAGATCGATGACCAGGCGGGCCGGTTGTCCATCCACGGAATCGAGCACGAATGCCTTATCGACACGCACCGGTCCGGTCGCATCAAGCACGATCCGCGATCCGCCCTGCATGATAAGGCCAAAGCGATAGGCCTTGACGAGGCCCCGCCCCTCGGCGCCCGCCTTTGCCGGCAACTGGAATGTGATTTGAGGCAGATCGACAATCACACGATAGGGATCAGCCAGGGTGAAAGTCGTGACCGTAACGCCCTGATTGAGGTCGAGCACGAACCGCGTTCGCGAGTCATCGCCACCCAGCCGTGCATCCGATGCAACCGGAAGAGTAGCCGCCAAGGCGCGCACATTCAGCGCGGCCTGCCCGGCAACCATCAGGCCGGCAAGCAAGATACCGCACCATGCAATGTGCCACGAACCGCTTGTGCGAGGCTTCACGGCTCCCCTCGACCCCATCGGTTTCTCAATACCCCATTAGGCCGTCGTCGTTAATCGACAGCTAACGCCCCGCAAGCCGCATCAACACCTTACCCGGCTGCCTAGACGAATTGATGTTGAAAATAGGCCGATTCCGCCCTGGAATCGCCGTGTTTTTAGAACTATTTCACAAGCAGACGCAAATGGTTAAGGCAGGACTTTGGCATAATCGCCTGTGCGCGTCACCGCTGCTTCAGTCGCGTCCTCGCAGCTCCTTGCCATTGCCTGTTCTGGGCCGTAAGAAGTCTATGGTGACGGTTTAGATCCGGATTCGCCGAGTTTTGGGCATCCGACCCGCCCCCCGCTAGCACCCGGCATAGGACCAGGATGCGGAGTGGAGGCGGCCATGGTTCCCCTCTCGCGCGCGCCGAGGCGCCAACGAGAACGGGTAAGGCCAGCAGATGCTAGCCCAAAACGCGGAGGAAAGACGCGCAGCGCCTCATGGTTCGTTGCGCGAGGCTACGGCGAGAACTGTCAACCAGGAGAACGGCGGTTGCACCAAGAGGCTCCGCCGACCACGGGTCGAAGGCATGCTCACGACGCGACAGATAAAACAGCTCCATCGCCCCCGCGGACAAACCGCGGTGCTTGGCGAAGCTGCTTATTTGTTCGCGCCACGATTCATTTCTCCAAACCGAAAATCGCCTCACGAATTTCGGGATGGACCTCCTGACGAGCGTTCCACTTCCAACGCATTTCCAGTGAATGACGGACGTCGGACGCGAGACACTTTCGATCTTAATTTCCACAATCAGTTCAGCGCGCTTGTAGCGCTGCCAGGCGCCACGCCAGTCGCGACGCCGGGCTCGCGCAAGCCAGACCGCTGCAGGAAAACTATTCAATGGCCAACAAGATGCTTATCGACGCCACCCATCCCGAGGAAACTCGGGTCGTGGTGGTGCGCGGAAACCGGGTTGAAGAATTTGACTTCGAGTCTGCAAACCGCCGCCAATTAAGGGGCAATATTTATCTCGCCAAGGTGACGCGCGTTGAGCCGTCGCTGCAGGCTGCCTTCGTAGATTACGGCGGCAACCGACACGGCTTTCTCGCATTCAGCGAAATCCATCCGGACTATTATCAGATCCCGATGGCCGACCGGCAGGC
>DATAIA010000176.1:0-18594 GCA_036262895.1 Xanthobacteraceae bacterium | reverse complement strand
CTGATGGTTGATCTCGCGCGTCGTAATGATTTTTTCTGGGACGCGATTCTTGGTGCGGAGATCGCCGGCGATTACAAACCGAAGCCGAAGGTCTATCTCGCTGCGGCCCAGGCATTCGGCCTTGAGCCGCGCCAATGCATGATGGTGGCCGCACACAGCAGCGATCTTGCCGCAGCCGCATCCTGCGGATTGCGTACCGCTCATGTGGCAAGACCGTCTGAACGCGGCGAAGGATTGGGAGAGACGCGCCCAAGCGTTCCGGTGGACTTTGCTGTTAGTTCGCTTGGCGAGCTTGCGATCGGGCTTTGATTGCTAAGAGTGGCCTGCTCTCAATGCTTCGATGGCTTCAGTAATTGCTTGTCAAGCATGACGTGAACGCCTTTCGATCCGTTCACGACCTGCGTAACATGCAGATCCGCAGCCAGACTGCACAACGCGTAAGCCTGCGCGCGGGTGATCCCCGTTTGCTTCGAGATCAGATCAATCATCTGCCGCAGCGCGACGACAACGCAGTCATCGAGATCGGGATCAAACGCCATGGTGATGGCGTGGGTTGGCGTTTCCGCATACGGCATATCGAGCTTCATATCGTCGCGAACGTGGAGTTCGAAGGTCCCGATAAGTCCAGTCTCGATCGCAGTGAGGCATACTTCGCCATCGCCTTGCACGCCGTGGCCGTCACCAACCGAGAATAGTGCGCCATCGACATGGATCGGCAAGTAGAGGGTTGAGCCCGCCACGAGTTCCTTATTGTCGAGATTGCCGCCATTGCGGCGGGGCGGCAGCGTGCTGAGCATGCCCCATGCGGCTGGCGGGGCGACCCCCATGACGCCGAAGAACGGACGCAGCGGCAGTTCGAGCCCCCACGGCATGCGGCCGATCATTCTTTCGGGATCCAACGTAATGTGCATGAGGTGCCGCTCATGAAAATCGTCGGGCAGAGCACCGGCGAGCGGACGGATCAGGTTGTAGCCCCAATCGTAGTTGAGCTCGATTGATTTGATGCGAACTTCGAGCACCTGCCCTGCCTTTGCGCCACGCACTGCGACGGGGCCAGTGCAGATATGCCCCGGAAGCTTCTGCGGTACATTGGCGTGAATTGCAGTCAGGGCCGGCGGAACAACAAGCGGCGGCCGCGGCATCACATCCGGGCCGCCGGATACTGTTGAGATCGTGACCGTATCACCGCTGTCGATTGCAAGGACCGGCGATAAGGACGCATCGAAAAAGCCCCAATGAACCGTTTCAGCAGAGGCATCGACGCGGTGATTGGCCATGATCGGGTTCCCTCAACGTGACAGATGTAAAAGGCAGATCAGATTTACTGGCCCGCAACACCACTGGCGCGGATCGGCACCGCCCATTTTTCGATTTCACTGCGGACGAATTTGCCGAGATATTCCGAAGAGCGCCGCTCCGGCTCGACCAGATTCGCCCCAAGCGTGCTCAAGCGGTCACGCACGCTTGGTGTGTTCATGGCTTCGACTGTTGCGTCGTGCAGTTTGCGAATGATGGGCTCCGGCGTCCCTTTCGGCAGGAAGAACGCGTTCCAGGTGTAGGCTTCGAAATCGCCAAGTCCCTGCTCACTCGCGGTCGGAAGATCCGGCAAAACCGGTGAACGATTTCGGGTCAGAATAGCGAGCGGCTTCACGGTCTTGGCCTGGATTTGCGGCAG
The DNA here is from genome assembly GCA_036262895.1 of Xanthobacteraceae bacterium. Lineage (GTDB taxonomy): Bacteria > Pseudomonadota > Alphaproteobacteria > Rhizobiales > Xanthobacteraceae > AP-16. The sequence goes on along the minus strand of DATAIA010000176.1, from coordinate 16,919 downwards.
CCCTGTCGTAATGATCTCGCAGAGATAGTCGATGCGTCCTGCGGTCAGATCCTGCATCGCGGGACCGGTTCCGCGATATGGAACGTGGGTGATATCGACCCCAATGGCCGAATTCAGGACGACGCAGCCAAGATGTGTCGCCGAACCGCTGCCAGCGGAGCCGAACGACATTTTTGCACTGTTCGCTTTCGCGTGAGCGACGAATTCGGGCAACGAATTCGCGGACAAATCCTTGCGGGTTATCAGGACTTCCGGCACTTCGGCAACGAGCGCGACCGGCTCGAAATCGGTTGCGGCACTGTAGAGCGGCTTTTTGTAAAGCGTCTGATTTTGTGCGTGCGTACCGACCGTACCCAAAACAAACATATAGCCATCGGGCTTTGCTTCGGCCACGCGCTGCGCGCCGGTCATGCCGCCGGCCCCGCCGACGTTTTCGACGATGACCGACTGACCCAGAATTTCACTAAGCCGTTGCGCCATCACCCGACCGAGCACGTCAGTCGGGCCACCGGCTGCAAACGGGACAACCATCGTGATCGACCGGCTCGGCCAATCCTGCGCAAACGCAGGGGCAACAAGCCCCAAGCTGAAGGCCACAATTGCATTAAACACGGTTCTGTTTACTAACATTGGCAAATCCTTCTTTCAGGCTGCGCAAATTTGCCCGGCACGGTTCTGAGGTCAAGGCCGGCTGCTTGTCCCGGGCAAAAAGCCCGCGTATGACGCCTCCAATGGTTTCGGAAGGCTTATCCATGCCCAGTACCCGTATCGCAATTGCCGGCCTTGGCGCCATCGGCCGTGTTCTGGCACGCCAGCTTGCCGCTGGCATGCCGGGGCTGGAACTTGCCTGCATTGCAGCCCGTGATCACGCAAAAGCAAAAGCATGGCTTGCAACGGAAGGCATCGATTGTCCCCTTGTGGCACTCGGTGCCTTTCCCGAGCACGCAGACCTCGCGATTGAATGTGCGCCGGCCGCCATTTTGGAACAGATATGCCGTCCGATGCTGGAGGCCGGAAAACAAGTCATGGTGATCAGCGCCGGCGCCCTGTTGCCGCGCCCCGATCTGGTTGAGCTTGCAAAGAGCCGTGGCGGTCAAATTATCGTGCCGACGGGGGCATTGCTGGGCCTCGATGCAGTGACCGCAGCCGCCGAAGGCACGATCCATTCCGTACAGATGATAACCCGCAAGCCGCCCAACGGTCTTAAGGGCGCGCCCTATCTCGAGCAGAACAAGATCTCAGTCGACGGGCTAACGCAGGCGAAATGCGTATTCAAAGGAACCGCACGGGAAGCGGCCGCCGGATTTCCGGCCAATGTGAATGTCGCCGCAGCACTCTCCCTTGCTGGCATCGGTCCCGATCGCACGACAATCGAAATCTGGGCTGACCCGACCGTAGACCGCAATTGTCACACCATCGAGGTCAAAGCGGACTCTGCCTGCTTCACGCTTTCCATCGAGAACATCCCTTCGGAAAATCCGAAGACGGGCAAAATCACCGCGCTCTCGGTGCTTGCGGCTCTCCGCAAGCTGCACGCCCCATTACGCATCGGAACCTAACGTCTGGTATGCGACAAACGTTATTGCTGTGAATTGCAGTCGGTCTTTTATTATACCGCCGCAGAGAAATCGGAGTTCGCCATGCAAATGATGCGACGCCATATCCTAAGCTTTGCAATCCTTGGTCTGCTGGAGCTCGCGGTAACGTCTCCCGGAGTCGCACAGCAAACGATCAAGATCGGCGAACTCAACAGCTATAAGGCACAGCCTGCATTTCTTGAGCCCTACAAGAAGGGCATGGAACTCGCGCTTCATGAAATCAATGAAAGCGGTGGAGTTCTTGGAAAAAAACTCGAGGTCATTGTGCTTGATGACGGCGGCAATCCGGGCGATGCGGTCCGTACCGCCGAGGAACTCGTGGTTCGCGATCGCGTCAATGTGCTTGCCGGCACCTATCTGTCGAATGTCGGGTTGGCGGTTGCTGAATATGCCGCCAAGAACAAAGTGTTTTTTCTCGCAGCCGAACCGCTGACCGACAAAATCACTTGGGCTAACGGTAACAAATACACCTTCCGCCTGCGCGCCTCGACCAGCATGCAGGTCGCGATGCTGATGCCCGATATTCTTGCAGCAAACAAAAAGCGATGGGCGCTTGTCTATCCGAATTTCGAGTACGGCCAATCGGCGGCGGCTGCTTTCAAGGAAATGATCAAGGCCAAGCAGCCCGACGTCCAGATCGTGGCGGAGCAGGCAACCCCTCTCGGCAAGATCGATGCCGGTGCCGTTGTTCAGGCGATCGAGGATGCAAAACCCGACGGCGTGTTCAATGCGCTGTTTGGTGCGGACCTTTCAAAATTCGTCCGCGAAAGCAGTACGCGCGGCGCGCTCAAAGCTCGCTTCGTGGCGAGCCTTTTGTCCGGCGAGCCGGAATATCTCGATCCGCTCAAAGCGGATGCGCCAGTTGGCTGGGTTGTCACGGGATACCCCTGGTATGCCATTACAACCCCGGAGCACCAGGCGTTTCTCTCGGCCTATCAAAAAAGGTTCAACGACTACCCTCGGCTGGGTTCGGTTGTCGGCTATGTAACGATCAAGTCGCTGGCCGCCGGAATTGCCAAAGCGGGCTCAACAGACACCGAAAAGCTCGTCGCCGCTTTTCGTGGCCTAAACGTTACGGGGCCGTTCGGGCCATTCGAATATCGCGCCAGCGATCATCAGGCGACGATGGGGGCCTTTGTCGGAACGATTGGCACGACAAACGGCGCGCCGGTTATGACCGACTTCAAATATGTCGACGGCGTTTCCGTGCTGCCCTCGGAAGCCGAGGTAAAAAAATTGCGGCCGTCCTCCGATTAAAGGGGAATGCCGACGATGGAGCCGTTTGCCGCTTTCCCTCGGCTCAATAGCGCGTTAGATCGTCTTCGGTCATGGGATAGGAGCGCCGCGCATTTATGAGCTTTGAGTCCCTGTTTTTTCAAATCATCAACGGACTTTCTGCCGCCTCCGGGCTGTTTTTGGTGGCAGCCGGCCTTTCGCTCATTTTTGGCGTCACCCGCATCGTCAATATGGCGCACGGCTCGCTCTATATGCTCGGCACTTATCTCGCCTACACCTTCGCAACTCAGTGGGAAGGCGGCCTAGGATTTTGGGGCGGGATTGCGCTTGCCGCACTGGTTGTCGGGCTCATTGGTGTGCTGATGGAGGTGGGCTTGCTGCGATGGATCTATCGCGCACCCGAACTGTTCCAACTGCTGGCAACATTCGCCCTGGTTCTCATTATCAACGATGCAACACTTTATTTCTGGGGTCCGGAAGATCTGCTTGGGCCGCGCGCGCCAGGCCTCAGCGGCGCAATTGAACTCTTCGAACGCCGGCTGCCAAGTTATGATCTCTTTCTCATCGTCGTCGCGCCGTTGATTCTTTTTGCGCTGCATTACGGTCTCACCCGAACCCGGTTTGGACGGTTGGTTCGCGCAGCCGCCCAGGATCGGGACATGGTGGCGACGCTCGGCGTCAACCAGGCAATGTTGTTCACTGGTGTCTTTGCGCTAGGATCGGCACTTGCGGGTCTCGGCGGCGCGCTACAGATGGCGCGCGAGCCGGCGAACTTGGGGCTCGATCTCTCCGTCATAGGCGATGCGTTTGTCGTTGTCGTCCTCGGCGGCATGGGGTCAATCAGGGGAGCCTATCTCGCGGCCGTGCTGATTGGCGAGATCAAAGCCATTTGTATTGCGGTCGGAATCGTCGAGATCGCCGGTGTGGCCGTCAATTTTTCCAAAATGACGCTGGTTGCCGAATTCCTGCTGATGGCGCTTGTTCTGGTCATCCGGCCGCACGGGCTGCTTGGCCGCCCGCAGGTGCTCTCGCGAAACTTAGGCGAACCCGAGCTGCCGATCCGCCCTGCTACGCCGAAAATGAAGCGATTATGGTTTGCCGTTTTCGTTGCGCTCGCAACGGTTCCACTCCTTGCATTCGTGTTTCCTTACGCCCCGGTGCTCGGCATCGACCTGCTGATTGCAGTGCTTTTTGCAACGAGCCTGCATTTCGTGATGGGGCCCGGTGGCATGCCTTCGTTCGGGCATGCAGCCTATTTCGGCCTCGGCGCATACGGATGCGCGCTCCTCGTCAAATGGATGGCCTTGCCGATGGCTGCTGCTCTCGCCGCGGCTCCTGTTATCGCAGGATTGGGCGCATTGGTGTTCGGCTGGTTTTCGGTTCGCCTCTCCGGCATCTATCTCGCGATGATCACGCTCGCCTTCGCGCAGATCGTCTGGTCGGTGGTTTTCCAATGGGATGAGTTGACGGGCGGCTCAAATGGCGTCCTCGGCATCTGGCCCTCTGCTCCGTTCGATATGCGATGGGCCTACTTTCTGCTGACGCTTGCGCTTACCACGGCGAGCATTCTCGTATTGCGGCGGATTTTGTTTTCGCCGTTCGGATTTGCGATGCGCGCTGGGCGTGACTCAGCCCTGCGGGCTGAAGCAATCGGCCTCCACGTCAAACGCATTCACTGGTTGGGATTTACAATCGCGGGCACCGTTTGCGGGATTGCCGGCGGTCTTTTTGCTTTTGCCAAAGGTTCAATCTCACCGGAAACGATTCATGTGGGGCGCTCTATCGACGGCCTCGTCATGGTGTTGCTTGGCGGCGTGCAATCCTTGAGCGGACCGATTGTCGGTGCATCAATTCTGACGGTCTTACAGGACACAATCATTCGCGAAACCGAATATTGGCGCGGCCTGCTGGGCTTCATCATCTTGTTGCTTGTGCTTGCGCTGCCCGGCGGCATTGCCGGCACCTTCGCAGAATTCGCCAGAAAACGGAGCCGAAAGTGAGCGTGCTGTCGGTTTCGGCGCTATCAAAATCGTTCGGCGGAGTGCGGGCGGCGGATGCCGTGAGCTTTACTGTCGAAAAGGGCGAGTTCGTCGCGCTCATTGGTCCGAATGGCGCAGGCAAATCAACCTGCTTCAACATGATCAACGGCCAGACCAAGCCTGATGCCGGAGAGATCAAACTGGGCGAGCGCGCCATCACCGGCCTGTCCCCGCGCAAAGTCTGGCGGATGGGGGTTGGCCGCACATTTCAGACGGCCGCGATATTTTCCTCCATGACGGTTTCCGAAAATGTGCAGATGGCGATGCTCTCGCACTCGGGAAATATTTTTCGCTTCTGGCAACCCGTGGGGCCCCGCCATCGTGCCCGCACATTTGAGCTTCTCGATCGCGTTGGCCTGCGCGAAGCCGCCGACCGCCCCTGCAGCGAGCTTGCCTACGGTGATGTCAAACGCGTCGAGCTTGCGATCGCACTCGCCAATAGGCCGCAACTTCTGCTGATGGATGAACCCACCGCCGGCATGGCGCCACGTGAACGCAACGAGCTCATTGCACTCGTCAAACAACTGGTCAGTGAACGCGGAATTTCCGTGTTATTTACCGAGCATTCCATGGATGTCGTTTTCGGCTTTGCCGATCGGGTTCTTGTGCTCGCGCGTGGCCGCCTGATCGCGAATGGAAATCCCAAAATCATCCGCGATGATCCGCAGGTCAAAGCCGCCTATTTCGGAACCGGCAAATTGCTCACATCGCCAGCGGTGGCCCGAACATGAATTCGGATGTGGTGCTTGCAGTCGCTGGCCTCGACGCCTGGTACGGCGGCGCGCAAATTCTCCGCGACATTTCCCTAGAAGTCCGTCGCGGCGAAGTCGTCGCGCTCATGGGTCGCAACGGCGCGGGCAAATCGACTACCCTGAAATCGATCATGGGCATGGTCGAGCGCCGCGCCAAGTCCATCACCTTTCAGGGACGGAGTATTGGCAAGCGCTCGCCATATAAAATTGCCCGCCTTGGCATTGGATTTACACCGGAAGATCGCCGCATTTTTTCGGAACTGACTGTCCTGGAGAATCTGGACGTTGGCCGCCAGCGGGCTCGACAATTTCCCGATGGCACGCCTGCGCCTTCCTGGGATCCGGAGAAGCTGTTCGCACTGTTCCCAAATCTTGGTGAAATGCCGGAACGGCCGGGCGATCAAATGAGCGGTGGCGAACAACAGATGCTGGCGGTTGCCCGCACGCTGATGGGTAATCCGCTCCTTGTGTTGCTGGATGAACCCTCAGAAGGGTTGGCACCGGTTATCGTTGAGCAGATGGCAAACACGATCGCCGAATTAAAGCAGCAAGGACTTTCCATTCTGCTTTCGGAACAGAATATCCCGTTTGCAAGCCTCGTCTGCGATCGCGCCTATGTACTGGAAATGGGACAGATCCGCTGGGAAGGCGCAATGTCGGAACTTGTGCGCAATACCGAGGTGCAGCGAACGTTTCTGACGATGTGAAGACGTCACATGCGCCGGTGCTGATTATTGGATTCCAGTAGGCAATTGCAGGACGAACTCCATCTTTCGTTCTGCTGCACTGCGGGGAAGCCGGCCTGAAGTTCAAAAAGAACCACCGGTTGCGTTGTTCGTAAACCAAGTTCCGCTAAAGCCCCCTCAAAACCCGTAATTTCGAGTTAGTCAGCCCAAAAGTGTCCTGATAAGATCAACGAAATCGGGCGTAATCCATAGGCGTGAGACGTCGCGGAGCGCACCCGATCCCCAATTCGAAGGTGCCCTGTCCCATCCCAATGCATTCCCGCTCTCAAACAAATCTTGATACGGGCCTATCCGTCCGCCTCGCCTGTCGGAACGACGGCTTTTCCGGCCCCACGGCCGGTCTTGCCCACGGACATGTGCAGGGCAACCTCGCCATTCTGCCGAAGGCGGCCGCGGAAGAGTTCTTGCGGTTTTGTCAGCGCAACCCAAAGCCCTGCCCTGTCATCGGCATGTCCGAGGTTGGCGATCCGAAAATCCCGTCGCTTGGGGCCGATCTCGACATCCGCACGGACGTGCCTCGATATCGGGTCTGGCAGAACGGAATGCTCGCGGATGAACCAACCGACATCCTGAAATGGTGGCGGGACGATCTGGTCTCGTTCGTGATCGGCTGTTCGTTCTCATTCGAGGAGGCGTTGATCGAAGCAGGATTGCCGATGCGGCACATTTCCTGCGGCGCAAATGTCTCGATGTATCGAACCAATATTCCCTGTGAATCTGCCGGACGTTTCCAAGGCCCGCTGGTCGTTTCGATGCGGCCGCTAAAGCCTGCTGACGCAATCCGTGCGATCCAGATCACCTCACGCTTTCCCGCGGTCCATGGCGCTCCGGTTCATATCGGCAAGCCGGAAGCAATCGGAATCGCTGACCTCTCAAAACCCGATTACGGCGATGCGGTCCCGATCCATGACGACGAGCTTCCGGTCTTCTGGGCCTGCGGGGTAACCCCTCAAGCGGTTATTGCCGCTGCAAAGCCGGAATTCGCTATCACTCATGCTCCCGGAGCGATGCTCGCAACCGATCTCATCAACAGCCAGTTGGCTGCCTTCTAATAATCCAACCCTTCCCTTCCAGATAACCAAGGAGTCTCCCAAGATGAATCGCAGAGAAGTACTTCTCACTGGTGCTGCCGCACTTGCGGCTGGTGCAACCCCAGTATTTGGTCAGGCGCAGAAAGAAATCGTCATCGGCGCGCTGTTTCCGCTCACGGGAGCAAGCGGGCAGAACGGCGTTGACGCCCAACATGCCGTCAATACTGCCATCGATGTGGTCAACGCATCATACGGCCTGGATCTGCCTGCCGGAAAAGGTGGCGGGCTCGCCAATCTCGGCGGCGCAAAGGTCAAAGTGATTTTCGCCGACCACCAGGGCGATCCGCAAAAAGGCCGCGCCGAGGCCGAGCGGCTGATCACCCGGGAAAACGTGGTTGCGCTGGTTGGGACTTACCAGAGTGCGGTTGCGGTGACTGTCAGCCAGACCGCCGAGCGCTATGCGGTGCCGTTCGTTTCGCTCGACAACTCCTCACCCAGCCTGCATCGCCAAGGCTTGAAGTTCTACTTCCGCGCCGCCGCACATGACGAAATGTTCTCGCAGGCGATGTTCGATTTCTTCGATGCGATGCGCAAGAAGGGCCACAAGATCGAGACGATCGCGCTTTTCCATGAGGATACGATTTTCGGAACGGATTCGGCGAACGCTCAGACCAAGTTTGCCAATGAACGCGGCTACAAGATCGTTGCCGACATCAAATACCGCGCCAATTCGCCCTCGCTCACGGCAGAAGTGCAGCAACTAAAGGCTGCAAACGCCGATGTGCTGATGCCATCGAGCTACACCACCGACAGCATTCTGCTCGTCAAGACCATGGCGGAGCTGGGCTATAAGCCGAAGGCAATCGTCGCCCAGGACGCAGGTTTCTCGGAAAAGGCTTTCTACGACGCCGTTGGCGACAAGATTCCCGGCTCGATCACCCGTGCGAGCTTCTCGCTCGATCTCGCGGCGAAACGCAGCGCCATCGGAAAGGTCAACGAAATCTTCAAGGCTCGCTCCGGCAAGGACCTCAACGACCTCACCTCGCGTGAGTTCATGGGCACACTCGTGCTCGCCGACGCAATCGACCGGGCGAAGTCGACCGAGGGCGAAAAAATTCGCGAGGCGCTTGTGGCGACCAACATTCCGGGCGAGCGCACCATCATGCCGTGGAAACAGATCAAGTTCGACCAGTCGGGCCAGAACAACGATGCCGACCCGGTGCTGTTGCAGTACGTCAACAACAAGCTGATCACGATTTACCCCTTCAGCGCTGCAGTTGCCGAACCGATCTGGCCGATGAACAAGTAATACGGGATGAGATGAAGTACTTGGCCCGTCATCCGGAGGTGGTCGTGCAATTAGCACGGCCCTCGAAGGATGCGGGCCGTTCATCCACCAATGTCGGGTTTACCCGAGATTGGATATCAGGTGCGCAGGCTGGATAGCCGACCTGCGGTGGCTCGGCTATGCCCTCGCGCCTCAGGATGACGGAAGAAATCCGGTTTGCGCGTCGAGTGAAATAGAGATATTCACCCGACAGCGCGATGGGCATAAAAAAAGATTACCTGGGGAATGACGACAGAGATCATCATACAAAGCTTGGTGAGCGGTTTGCTCACGGGGTTGATCTATGCGCTGATTGCGGTCGGCCTTTCACTCATCTTTGGTCTTATGGACGTCGTCAATTTCGCCCATGGCGAATTTTTGATGATCGCGATGTATGCAACGTTCGGTCTGGCGCTCGGCGTTGCGCTTGATCCGATCCTTTCGGCGCCCCTCGTTGCCGCGCTGTTGTTCTCCTTCGGCGCCCTCGTTTATGTCGGGATCGTTCGCTACGCGATGCGGGCGAAGGCCAATCTCGGCATGGTGCAGATTTTTGCGACCTTCGGGCTTGCAATCGTCATGCGCGGGCTTGCCCAACTTTTCTTCACGCCGGATTACCGCAGTATCTCCAACACCTGGACCGGCGGAAAGACGTTGGAACTGGGCGGAATCTTCCTTCCGATGCCGCAACTTGTCGGCGCGATGATCTCGATCTTCGCCTTCGTTGCGCTATTTTTCCTGATCAAGCGCACGGATTTCGGCAAAGCACTGGAAGCCACCCGCGAGGATGCCGGTGCGGTGGCCCTCGTCGGCATCAACAAAAACCATATGTTCACGCTGGGCTGGGGGCTTGGCGCCTCGCTCGTCGGGCTTGCCGGCGCGGTGATGGCAACCTTCTTCTATATCTACCCCGACGTCGGCGCATCATTCGCCTTGATCTCCTACGTCACTGTGGCGCTGGGCGGTTTCGGCAGCGTGTTCGGTGCGCTCGTCGCCGGCATCATCGTCGGACTCATCGAAGCGATCACCGCAATGCTGGTGCCGCCTGCGCTGAAATCGGTCGGCATCTATGCCCTTTATCTTGGCGTGGTGTTCCTGCGGCCGCGCGGCCTGTTCGGGTCACTGTGATGAGCAGGAATCCACGACAGCGCGAATTGATTACCCTTGCGGTCGTTGCAGCGGCGCTGGCGGCTTTGCCGCTCTTCGTCAAAGACGTTTATCTGCAGAATGTGCTCATTCTGACGCTGATGTACGCCGCGCTCTCGCAAAGCTGGAATATTCTCGGCGGCTATTGCGGGCAGATTTCACTCGGGCATGCGCTTTACTTCGGCATCGGCGCCTATGTCTCGACCATTCTCTTTACGAAATTCGGCATCGTTCCGTGGTTCGGCATGGTGGTCAGCGGCGGGCTTGCCGCGCTGATGGCGCTCATCCTCGGCTATCCCTGCTTTCGCCTACGTGGGCATTATTTCACGATCGCCACCATTGTCATTGCCGAAACCGCCTATCTTCTGTTCCTCAACTGGGATTGGGTCGGCGCGGCTCTCGGCATTCAAATCACCATGCGCGGCGACAATTGGCTCAACTTCCAATTCGCCCGCAACAAACTGCCCTACTTCTATTTCGTTCTGGTGTTCGCGTGCGTGACGTGGCTTGTCACCTGGATCATCGAAGGCTCGAAATGGGGCTATTGGTGGCGCGCGATCAAGGACAACCCGGAAGCGGCTGAAAGCCTCGGCGTCGATGTCTTTAATTCGAAGATGGCGGCCGCAGCCGTTTCGGCCTTCTTTACGGCGGTCGGCGGCAGCTTCTATGCGCAGTTCGTCTCCTACATCGATCCTGAAAGCGTGATGAGCTTTCAATTCTCGCTTTTGATGGCGCTCCCCGCGGTGCTTGGCGGCATCGGCACCCTATGGGGGCCGGCCTTGGGCGCCGCGATCCTCATTCCGCTTACCGAGTTCACGCGCTCCTATTTCGGCGGTTCCGGCAAGGGAACCGATCTCATTATCTATGGCGTGCTCATTATGATCATCGCGCTCGCGCGACCGGAAGGTTTGGTCAGCCTGTTCTCGCGCCGGGCGTCCAAACAGGCCGCGCCATGAGCCAGAAAGTCATGCTCGAAGCGCAGCACGTGTCCCGCCGCTTTGCCGGCGTGCTGGCGAATGACGATGTTTCAATCCGCGTCGAACGCGGCGAGATTGTCGGCCTGATCGGACCGAATGGCGCCGGCAAATCGACGCTGTTCAATCTGATTGCGGGTGCGCTGCCGCTGAGTTCCGGAACGATCATGTTCGACGGCGAGGATGTCACCTCCCTGCCCGCCACCAAACGCTGCGCCCGCGGCATCGCCCGGACATTCCAGGTGGTGCGAAGCTTCGAGTCGATGTCGGTGCTCGACAACGTCGTGGTTGGCGCGCTGGTGCGGACCACGAGTACGCGCGACGCGCACCGTAAGGCGCGCGAGATTCTGGAATTCGCCGGTCTCGAACATCGCGTCGATGCCCAGGCAAGCTCGCTTACGCCATCCGAAAAGCGGCGGTTGGAAGTCGCGCGTGCGCTCGCGACAGACCCCAAACTGCTGCTGCTCGATGAAGTCATGACCGGGCTCACGCCAACTGAGGCTCAGAAAGGCGTCGCGCTCGTCCGCAAAATCCGCGAAACCGGAATTACCATCATCATGGTCGAACATGTGATGGAAGTGGTGATGCCCCTCGTTGATCGCGCCATCGTACTGAACCTCGGCCGCGTTCTGTTTGAAGGCAAGCCGGCGGACGCCGTGCGCGACTCTAACGTAATCGGGGCCTATCTCGGGGAGCGCCATCGTGCTCCAAGTTCGTAATCTGACGACAACCTATCACGGGCTTTTGGCCATCTCCGACATCTCGCTCGATGTCGGCGGCGGCGAAATCGTCTGCGTCGCCGGCGCAAACGGCGCGGGGAAATCGACGCTGCTCAAGACCATTTCAGGGCTTGAGCGCTCGCAATCCGGATCGATCGTCTTTCAGGGCGAAACGATCAACGGACTGGCTGCGCATCTGATTACGGCGCGCGGCATTGCATTCGTTCCGGAAAACCGTCGCCTGTTCCCGCGTTTGTCGGTGCGCGACAATCTCCGGCTCGGCAGCTTTCTTTACCGCAAGAAAGCTGACCGCGAAGCGCCGCTCGAAAACGTATTCCGCCTGTTCCCGCGTCTTGCGGAACGGCTCGACCAACGCGCCGAAACTTTATCCGGCGGCGAGCAGCAAATGCTCGCGATCGGCCGCTCGCTGATGACACGCCCGAAACTTCTGATGCTCGACGAACCATCGCAAGGCATTATGCCGAAGCTGGTCGATGAAATTTTTCAAGCAGTCGTGGAAATCAGGCGTAGCGGCACGACAGTGCTGATCGTCGAACAGCGGCTTAGCGAATGTCTGGAAATCGCCGACCGCGCTTATGTGCTGCAGACGGGGCGCATTGTGATTAGCGGCCCGTCAGCCGAGATCCGCGCCAATACGGATGTCCGCGCGGCTTATCTGGGGCTTTAACTGCTGCATCAGCTGTAAAATTTTGAGCTTCCATTTGACACTCTTGAAATAGAGGGTGGATACGTGCGCGCCGATTCCGGTTTTGCGTCGGATGTTGCGGCTCACCACACGCATTTTCAAAATGTCCTGAGCACGTAAGTGCCCCTTCTTATCCAAGGCCGCGAAAGCGGCCTTTTTTTATTTCCGAAAAATCCAATCAAAAAGGCGACGAATGCGACCTCCCGCAGACTCGATCGGGGGTGCTGTCCCATTGGACAGCCCCACACTCACACCTCTCCTCGACAAATTAAGACCTTACTTCGAGCCTGGCGATGGCCCGCCAACTCCGCTAGCCAATCCACTCAAGCCCTACATGGGTGGACCAGGTACGTGGCTTTTCGACACCTTCAAACCGCAAAGCACGTATGGCCCTGGCCCCGTATTTGATCAACCCGCTTCATTGCCAGCGAGGACCGATCAAAATGCGCCAAGTAGCGAACCGTCTATTCCTCCCGCATCTACGGACGAATTGTTCTCAAATTCATTCAGCTCCGAAAACGCAAAACCGAATCACCCGCAGTCCGATACTCGATCATTAGATGACAACTCACCATCAGCTCAGCAATTTTCCGATGCTTCGATCATGTCGGATGCCAGCCCTGAGGACTGGTTTGCTGGCGAGCGTTACGCACAGGCTCGTCGCGGTAATAACAACAGTAGAAGAGGCAGCGCCCTTGAGCGCCCGCTTACCATTCCCGAAGAGAATAACCTGCTCATATTTAACGGACAACTACGAACGTTACAGCAGCTCGATCCCACACATCGATACCTTCGGTCTCTAAGCAGTCCAGACTGGATTCCCACCAGCGAGGATATCCATAGATTCGAGAGAGAAATTGAACGTATACGTGTGGAACGGGAGTTGTGGAACCTTGAGCGCCATCATCTCCTCCCTCGCCGATTTGAATCCAATTTTGCTCGCTGCAATCTCAACATTGAGAATTATACTAATTACCTATGGCGACCTGATCATCGCTTGCTACCCAATGGACTTCACACAGGGCCCAATAACTGGAACGCGCAATGGAGGGTATTTTTTGACAAATATCCAAACGCTAGAGAGCCACAAATCATGGAACAATTGAACCGCATGCTAAAACAACATCCTCTCTGGGAAATCCCATGGCATCACAATTTTGGCTTTTAAAACCGCCCCCTACTCAGCAACCTGCGAAGGAAGCTCCAGGTGTAGACCATGAAATTGTTACTTGCTCGATTCGAAATGACCACGGAAGCGGCGGAAGGCGTATCTCTCATTTATCAGTGTTCCTTCCAAAGCGGTGCTCCGATGACGTTATCTGGACGTGGTTCAATGATATTCTGGTGACTCAGCGAGTGCTGGATATCTTCCAAAAACACAAGGTCACAGGATATGAAATCGAGCCTGTGAAAACTGCCTTCGCAAAGCGATCTGAAACGCCGCCTCCAACGCTCTTCAACTTGATTGTGACTGGCTGGGGGGGGATCGGAAAGAATGCAGGCGTGACATTGACGGAGTCATGTCCTGGCTGCGGGCACCGCGTTTATGAGATAGCAGAACCCAGTCGTTTAGCTGATCCGAGCGATTGGGACGGCAGCGATCTCTTCATGGTCTGGCCGTTGCCGCGATTTCGATTCGCAAGTGATCGTCTGGCCCAAATTTTGATTGATGAACGAATTTCCGGCATAAAGCTCATTCCGGCGCCCAAAATACCAATGCAATCCGGTGAAGGTGCGTCTCCTGGACAGTTACGTTATTGGATGCCCGAGGAACGAGCGCGCGAGTTACAGGAACGGTTTGAGATTTGACCAGAAAATCCTGATCCTCACCCCCCGCTAGCCTGCTCCACACACCAATGCTACAAATGTTCCTAGGCTTTGATCGAGCTTGATTCAAATTTTAACCGAGCTAACCGGGAGGAATGATCGATGGCGTTCGGAACTCGTGTCTTGTTGGCTGCCGTTGCAACGGCCGGCCTCGGCTTGGCGGTGCCCGCGCAGGCGCAGCAAGCGAATATGTCGTTCTTCGTGACCAGTGCCGGCAAAGGCAATGGCGCAGACCTCGGCGGCCTTGCCGGGGCTGATGCTCACTGCCAGACACTCGCAAAAGCAGCGGGAGCAACCAAAACAGACTGGCACGCTTATTTAAGCACCACGGAACCGGGCGGTGCTGCCGGCGTCAACGCGCGCGACCGCATCGGCAAGGGTCCGTGGCAGAACGCGAAAGGCATTGTTGTTGCCAAGAGCTTGGAAGAGTTGCACTCGGATTCAAACAACATCAACAAACAAACGGCTTTGACCGAAAAAGGTGAACCAGTCAGTGGCCGCGGAGACGCGGTCAACATGCATGACATCCTGACCGGCTCGGATCCTCAAGGCATGTTCTCCACGGCTGGCGGTGATACGACTTGCGGAAACTGGACAAAGAGCGGCGAAGGCTCTGCCATCGTCGGCCACCACGACCGTGCCGGCCTGCAGCCGACCCGTCATATGAATTCCTGGAATTCCTCGCACGGCTCGCGCGGCTGCAGCCAGGAGAACCTGAAGAGTTCAGGGGGCGCCGGCATGCTCTACTGCTTCGCTGCGAACTAATCTGTCTCGATGCACTCCGCTCCGCGCGTCACGCGCGGAGCGGAGGCTTTTTTGAATTGAAGTTTTTTTCGAAACAACGTCTTTTCTAAACGCTCCGCTTTATTCTTCAATCCACCAATTTCTCAATCTCTGTCGCCACGCACTTGCCCAGGCTTTGACGATGCTTGTTAGGCGCCGTGCGGTCAATTTGATGGCGTGGACCTGACGCATCACCGCCTGCCATGCCGAGAACGATTTGAGATACTCAATCCATTGCACGACCAGATGATAGGCCCAGGCAAAAGCCGGAATGGTCAGCAGTTTATCTTTTCCGATATGGAACAAGCGTTCGACGATAGTAATCTTGAGAGTTTCACCGACGACAAGAACAATGAAACCATTGGTAAAATGGCCGGATGCGAAGAGATAAGCTGCAACCGGCTTGACCGGCTCAAGGATAATCAACGGCACCAGAAACAGCGCGAGTGTCTGATAAGGCCCAAGCGACCTGATCCAGGCGCCCATCCGATAGAAAATGTTCCAGGCAGCAAGCTTTTCGGCGATCGGCCGAATAAACGATAGAAACAATGCATCGATCAGGAAATAAAGTAGCGCCAAGACCGCGATGATCGGCGAGGCCACGCGTCGGGCAAAGCTCCGCCGCCGTGTCGCTGCTGAGGACGATGTAGCCTCTGGCGACGACTGGGGAGGTGCATTATCGGTCATGGCCGCCTTCTAATCCGGATCATAAAATGGGGCCATCAGAGCGCTTTCGCCAGGTTTCGATAGAGATCGAAGCTTCACAACCCGCGAGGACCCCTTTATGCATGGCGCCATCATATGGCGAAAAGCCAGTTTGTTCCCGGAGGAGACCTTATTATGGCCGCGGTTAAAAAAGTTGCCCTCGTCACCGGCGCAGGATCGGGCATTGGTAAGCACTCAGCGTTTGCGTTATTGCGCGAGGGCTATTCGGTGGTTTTTGCCGGGCGACGGGCCGAGGCCCTTGAAGCTGCGATAAAAGAGGCAAACGTCCCGGCGTCACAGGCGCTTGCGGTTGCAACGGATGTCGGCGACCCGGCTTCAGTGAAAGCGCTTTTCGAAAAAACCAAGGCAACGTTCGGCCGTCTCGACGTGGTATTCAACAATGCCGGGATCGGCGCGCCGGCAATGCCCATCGAAGATCTGCCGTTCGAAAAATGGAAAGCGGTAGTCGATACCAATCTGACCGGTGCATTTCTTTGCACGCAGGAAGCGATCCGGATCATGAAGGACCAGGATCCGCGCGGCGGCCGCATCATCAACAACGGCTCGATTTCAGCCCACGCGCCGCGACCGGGGTCGATTGCTTATACCGCGACCAAGCACGCAGTCACCGGTCTTACAAAGACCACTTCGCTCGATTGCCGCAAGTACGACATCGCCTGCGGGCAGATCGATATCGGCAATGCCGCCACCGAAATGACCGAACGCATGAAGAAAGGCGTTCCGCAGGCAAACGGCACGGTTGCGGTGGAACCGACCATGGACGTTGAGAACGTGGCCCGCACGGTCGTGTTCATGGCGAGCCTGCCGCTCGATGCGAACGTGCAGTTCGTTACGGTGATGGCAACGAAAATGCCGTTTGTCGGACGCGGTTAAAACACCAGCGCTTGCAACGTTAGAATCAGGATTCGATTTAGGGGCGGCTGCTTACGCAGCCGCCCCTGTTTTTTTGTGCGCGTGCATTGCAGGAGGAGCGCAAGGCTGGGACGCATTGATCGCCCCGTTGAAGCAATGCTCAGAGACGGAAAACAAGCTGACCTAAATCACGCTAAAAGGGGCGCTCGCCAGCTTACTTCAAACCGAAATACGCGCGCTGCAGCGCGTCGTTCTCGTGCATCGCGGCAACCGTTCCGGAAAATCCGATGCGGCCGCCATCAAGCGTGTAAACGCGGTCGGCCAGCTCCAGGAACTTCACGTTCTGCTCGGCGATCAGCAACGAAAGGCCATGGCCACGGAACTGGCCAAGCACACGGACCACTTCTTTGACAAAGCGCGGAGAAAGGCCGGAAGACGGCTCGTCCATGACAACGAGGCG
>DATAIA010000175.1:0-3079 GCA_036262895.1 Xanthobacteraceae bacterium | reverse complement strand
CAATATCCTTCACGAGTCCCTGGAAGGCCGGGTCGCTTCCAACCCGTGCATCATGGCGGCTTTGCAATGTGGGCAGCAACTTTGCGACCGTGCCGGCGGGTGCGTAATTCGCGGGCTTGATCTGCGCCCACGGCAAAGCGTTGTCATAACTCGTCTCGCCGAAGCTCGCTGGGTCGGAAAGCCCGGGCAAGCTGATATCAGGCGTCACACCACGCAGCTGCGTCGTACCGCCATTGATCCGGAAAAACTGGGCAATCGTCACCTTCAGCTCGCCGAGTTCGGGTTTGCTGTTGCGCACGATCTGGTCGAGATCAACGACGGTCTGAACGGTGCCCTTGCCGAAACTCGGTTCGCCGATGATCACGCCGCGACCGTAATCCTGGATTGCCGCGGCAAAAATCTCTGAAGCCGATGCCGACCCGCGATTGATGAGGACGCCCATAGGGCCTGTCCAGACAGGTGCCGCAAAATCCGCACTTCTGACCGCGACCTTGCCGTCGCTACTCCGTTGCTGAACGACCGGGCCATTGCCGATGAACAGGCCCGTCAAATCAACTGCCTCATCCAATGAACCGCCGCCATTGTTGCGCACGTCTATGAGAACGCTGTCGACCTTTTCCTGCTTCAATTCGTCGAGAAGCTTGGCGACGTCGCGGCTCGCACTTTTATAGTCCTTGTCCCCTTTGTGCCGGGCCTCAAAGTCCTCATAGAATGTCGGCAGGGTGATCACCCCGATTTTGCGTGTGGCACCCCCGTCATTCACGGTGAGCACGGTCTTCCTGGCAGCCTGTTTTTCAAGGCTGATTTTATCGCGCACGAGGCTGACAACACGATGCGTGCCATCTGGCCCGGCATCCGCGGGCAGGATGTCCAAGCGCACGACAGAGCCTTTTTTCCCGCGTATCAACTGCACGACTTCATCGAGGCGCGTGCCCACCACTTCTTTTATCGCGCCATCCTTGCCTTGACCAACGCCCGTAATGCGATCTCCGACCACGAGCTTGCCCGACAACTGGGCAGGGCCGCCGGGCACGAGCTCACGGATCGTCGTGTAGTCGTCGCGCTCTTGCAGGACCGCACCGATACCAACGAGCGAAAGCTTCATCGAGATATTGAAATCTGCCGAAGCAGCCGCGCCGAAATAGTCCGTATGCGGATCGACCGACGTTGCGTAGGCCTCCATGAACGACTGGAATACGTCCTCGCTTTTATATTGATAGGCGCGCTCGAGAACGTTTGCATAGCGTTTGTCGAGCGTCTCCCGAATGGCTGCATCGGTCTTGCCGGCGAGTTTCAACAGCAGCCAGTCGCTTTTGACACGCTTGCGCCAGAGCTCATTGCTTTCGGCCTCCGATTGCGGCCACGGCGCTTTGTCACGCACAACGGAATAATTTTCCTGCACGCCGAAATCGAAGCCCTGCTTAAGCAAATTACGCGCGTAGGTCATACGATCGACAATACGCTGCTCATAGGCATTGAAGATCGCAAATGGGATCTTCAAATCCTTCCGTTCGACGGCATCGTCGATCTCGCTGCGGTTAGACATGAATTTGTCGATGTCCGCTTGCAGGAAGAGCATGTGGTCCGGATCCAGTGATTTTATAAACTGATCCATGATCTTGGCCGACAAGGCGTCATCGAGCGCAACAGGCCTGTAGCTGTATCGCGTGAGGAGTTGTGCGCTTAACTGAGCGGCTTGCGCCTGCTGCTTTAGCGGCGCCAAAACGGGCGGTGATGCGACTTCAGCATAGGCGGACTGCGCGATTGCAAGAAATGCACCAAGGACGATGTGTGATATGCGCAAGCGTTGATCCAATTCGTAATGCCTGTTGTCGATGTGCGATCTAGGTGAGGTAATTATGGTTTTTTGGCAACCGGTAGTAAACCGTGTGGTTTGCAAAGCTGCGAAAAACCATTCTCAACGACCGGCCGGAAAACAATGAAGTGTGCTGGGGCCTTCCGCATAACGCCGCCCGAAAGCCTTGGAAAAGCAGGAATTTACGGTCCACGAGGTCCTGACCGGGCGGTCGCAGGAGCTTCCGCGTAGCGGCTCATAGGAAAGTGGGATCGACTGCCCACGATTTCGTGTTCCGCATCAGGACCACAATTCGCACAGGTCGCGACCCCGCGATTCCCGAGAGGCTGCGGCTAAGCTATGCATGTCGTATTGATATAGTGAGACAAGCTGAGAGCGAAATGGCGATTACATTCGAAGTGTTCTCCAACCGCTGGGCGCATCTTGGCGAGAGCCCGGTCTGGTCGGAGACTGAAAATTGCATCTGGTGGGTCGATACCGACGGCCGCAAGCTGCTGCGTACCGATCCAGAAACCGGCAAGACCTCGGCATGGGATGCGCCCGAAGCAGTCGGCTGCATTGCGTTGCGGACAGATGGAACGCTGATTGCCGGGCTTGCGACCGGCATTTTCCTCTTTGAACCGTCGGCCGGCCTGTTCCAACGGGTCTGCACACCGGAAAGCCGCCCGGATGTCCGCTTCAACGATGGCACGCTCGATCCCGCCGGACGATTCTGGGCCGGCACGATGCAGCGGGAGATGGCAGCGCCGGCCGGAGCGATCTTCTGCATCGAGCCCGATTTCAGCCACCGACGGGTTTTCGAAGATTTCTGGACGCCGAACGGCCTAGCCTTCGATCCAATACGGCAAAGAATGTATTTTTCCGATTCCCATCCTTCTGTTCAAACCATCTGGGTCTGCGACTATGACCTTGCCACCGGCACGCCGTCCAACCGTCGGATCTTTGCGACCACGCATGCTTTTGCCGGAAGGCCCGATGGGGCGTTCATCGACGAGGACGGGATCTACTGGATTGCCGGCGTCGGCGGCTCGCAACTGTTGCGCTTTGCACCATCGGGTGAGCCGCTCACGCCTGTCGAACTGCCGACAACCCATCCGACCAAGCTCGTGATGAACCGCACAATGCCGCGCACGATTTTCGTCACCACCCGCCGCATGGCCGATCCCGATCAGAGCGACGCCTCCGGCCACCTCCTGCGCTGCCTTCGTACCTGAGCCTGTCCTTAGCGCCGGACAAAATCGGGATATTGTGCGCAGATGATAT
>DATAIA010000174.1:0-4819 GCA_036262895.1 Xanthobacteraceae bacterium | reverse complement strand
CCAGATCGTAGACCGCGATCATGCCAGACTTTTGCTTGTCGAGACCGTAAGCCAGCGCGGCCGCGGTGGGCTCGTTGATGATGCGCAGGACTTCAAGCCCGGCAATCTTGCCGGCGTCTTTGGTTGCCTGACGTTGCGCGTCATTGAAGTAGGCCGGAACGGTGATAACCGCCTGCTCGACCTTCTGGCCGAGGTGGGCCTCGGCGGTCTCTTTCATCCGCTGAAGGATGAAGGCGGAAATTTGCGAAGGCGAATATTGTTTGCCGTCGGCCTCGACCCAGGCATCGCCGTTTGAGGCGCGCACGATATTGTACGGGACAAGCTTCTTGTCCTTTTCGACCATCGGGTCGTCGTAGCGCCGCCCAATCAGGCGCTTGACCGCAAAGAACGTATCTTCGGGGTTGGTGACCGCCTGCCGCTTGGCCGGCTGCCCGGTTAGCCGTTCGCCGTCGTCGCTGAACGCGACGATCGAGGGCGTCGTACGCATGCCCTCGGCGTTTTCAATCACTCTGGGCGTGGCGCCATCCATAACGGCGACGCAAGAATTCGTAGTGCCCAGGTCGATACCGATGACCTTAGCCATGTCTTCCTCTCTTTCCGGCAGGTCGGCTGGGCCTTGAGCAGCGCCCGGATGAAAGCTTCAGCGGGCCCCATCGAACCCGCGGATCGCCCCCGATCCGACCCCCTTGTCACATGCTGCACCGCTGGTGATGCGGCCTTCGCGGCTGATATAAGGAGCAAGATTTTCGCGTGCAAGACGCGAATTCACGAATTCGCGATTGGCGCCTGCAGCCATACGCCTGATCCCCATGAATTGGCCATAGACGTGGTTAACAGGAATCGAAAAAACCTCGCAGGAAGCCCTGACTGTCGATGCCATGATCGAAACACCTCAAAGCAGGCAAGGCGCGCCCGGATGCCCTGGACTTCGCCTTATTCCTGAATATCTCGACCGGGCCGGGCAGCAAAGTTTGCTTGGCGCCATCCGCGGCGTCATAGAGGAGGCGCCGCTTTACACCCCTTCGATGCCGCGCAGCGCAAAACCGCTTTCGGTCCGCATGACGAATTGCGGATCGCTCGGCTGGGTGTCGGATATTTCAGGTTATCGCTATCAGCCAGTCCATCCTGAAACAGGGCGGCCATGGCCGCCGATGCCGGCAATCGTGCTTGAGGCATGGCACAAACTTGCAGATTGTGCGGCGCCGCCGGAGGCTTGCCTGATCAATTTTTATGGACCGGCGGCGCGAATGGGATTGCATCAGGATCGAGACGAGCAGGACTTTTCCGCACCGGTTGTTTCGCTTTCGCTTGGCGATACGTGCCTGTTTCGGATCGGCGGCACTGCACGCAGCGATCCGACCCGTTCGTTCCGGCTCGCATCGGGCGACGCTGTGGTGCTGGGAGGCGTAGCACGGTTAGCATTTCATGGCGTCGATCGAATTCTCCCCGGCACCTCGACGTTATTGGAAGAGGGGGGACGCATCAATCTTACGCTGCGGCGGGTAACACCCATAAAAGTCTGACATTCTGCCGGCTCGGCGCGGTGTCAACCCAGTGCATTCAAAAACTCATATTGCCGCTTTTGTGAGAAACGATGTAGGCCTTGCAGCATCGCGTATTGAGAGTGTCCGCAACAATGACGATCAGATTGCACCTTCAATTATTTGCAGCCCTTGCTTTTGCGGCATTGTTTGGACTTGCAACCGCAGCAGCAGATCCCGTGTTTGTTCCGGGCTCGCGCATCGGACTGACACCACCCACGGGAATGAGCCCAAGCAAACGCTTTTTGGGCTTTGAGGATGTCGTCAAAGACTCCGCCATCACGATGAGCGAATTCCCCGCTCAGGCCTATCTGGAACTCGAACGCGGCTTCAGCGCCGATGCGCTCAAAGCGCAAGGCGTAATTGTTGAGCGCCGCGAGGATATCGCTCTCAAGGAAGCCAAAGGCTTTATCATCGTCGCCAGGCAACCGTCTGCCAAAGGAGACACGCGCAAGTGGGCGCTGGTTGCCGTAGCCGGCGATTTGACGGCGCTTATCACGGCGCAATCACCTGACAGCGCCAAAGACACCTATTCCGATGAAGCGTTCCACGCGGCGTTTGCAAGCTTTGTTGTCCGCGCCACGGTGCCAAGCAGCGAACAGCTTGCCATCCTGCCATATGCGATGACGGAACTGAGCGGTTTTCGCCCGCTGCGCACCGCATC
Organism: Xanthobacteraceae bacterium; assembly: GCA_036262895.1. Lineage (GTDB taxonomy): Bacteria > Pseudomonadota > Alphaproteobacteria > Rhizobiales > Xanthobacteraceae > AP-16. The sequence continues at coordinate 2,614 of DATAIA010000174.1, read as the reverse complement.
CGATGGTGCAGCTCTTTTGACCGATGGCCCACACGATGTGGCGCCCATCGCCGAGCAGTCCTACATTCTGATGATGGTTCCCGTCGGCGAAATGCCCTCTCCCGATCAGCGCGGCAAACTCGCTCGCCAGTATCTTGCGGATACGCCAGGCGTAAAGGATATCCACATCATTCGCGCCGAACCGATGCGGATCGGCAATTCTCAAGGCTTCGAGATCCTCGCCGAAGGCAAGGAAGTTCGCAGCAACAATGATGTCATGCTGGCGCAATGGCTGCAGTTCGGCAGCTCCAGCACATCTGCGAATGCTGGGCCTCGTCCGCCGCGATGCATGGGACAAAACCTATCCCCGACTGCGCGCCATACGTGATGGGATCGAACCGAAATAGGTGCGTGCCGTCGGGTTAATTCACGACTGATCGACCGACGCATCCTTCGACGCCTCAGCGGAACGCGAGTTATTATCGGCCTGAGCGGCCGAGCCCTTCGGGCCGCCCCTGGCAACGGCCACCATTGCGGGGCGCAGGATGCGCTCGCCAATCGTGTAGCCCGATTGCACGACCTGAACGACGGTGCCGCTCGGTACCGACGGATCCGGCACTTCGTACATTGCCTGATGAAGGTTGGGATCGAACTTGGCGCCCTGCGGCTCGAGCTTCTTCACGCCGTGCTTATCAAGGACCTTGAGAAGCTCGCGTTCAGTGAGATCGATCCCCTCGAGCAGCGATTTGATACCGGTATCGGCGCTCTCGCGCAGGTCAGGCCCGATCGTATCGAGTGCCCGTCGCATATTATCTGCGACCCCCAGCATATCGCGGGCAAAGCTGCTGATTCCATAAAGGCGCGCATCGGCGACCTCTTTTTCGGTGCGCCGGCGCAGGTTCTCCATTTCGGCAAGCGCGCGGAGCAATCGATCCTTGAGTTGGGCGGCTTCCTTGGCGAGCGCCGCCGTCGGATCCTCCGATGCAGCATCCGGGGTCTGCTCAGGATTGGGGGAGGGGCTCATCCCCTCCTGTTCCATCGGTTCGGTGCCAGTGCGCGCAGGCGTATCGGTCATCGCGTGATGATCCTATCTGAAATCTGATTTGCCCCGATATCAGGGCTTGGCGGCGAAAAATCAAGCGTGGCCACAAGGGTCGGGGGATCGTTCGCCTGTTTGGTGAATCGCTTTGGCAGGTCCCTAGGCAGTCCCAAGGCGCTCAACCGGTGAGCAGCTTGCTCACGACTTTTGCCGTGTAATCGACCATGGGGATGATCCGGGCATAGTTGAGGCGGGTTGGGCCGATGACGCCAATTACGCCGACAATCCGTCCGGTTCCGTCGCGATAGGGCGCAATAATGGTGGAGGAGCCCGAGAGCGAGAACAGCTTGTTTTCCGAACCGATGAAAATCCGCACTCCATCGGCCTGCTCGGCTCGTCCGAGCAGATCGGCAACACCGCGTTTGGTTTCAAGCTCGTCGAACAGAAGCCGAACGCGTTCGAGATCTTCGACCGCCCGCAGATCATCGAGCAGATTAGCATGGCCGCGAACGATCAGCTTGCGATCCTCGCTTTCGCCACCTGACCAACTGGCAAGACCCGCTGCGACGATTTTTTGCGTCAGTTGATCGAGCTCCGCACGGCTTGCTTCCAGCGCGCGTTCAAGCTCTGCCTTGGCTTCGGCAAGTGTGCGCCCGCGAATGCGGGCATTGAGAAAATTGCCTGCCTCCGTCAATGCCGACATGGGCAGTCCAGGCGGCAGACTCAGCACTCGGTTCTCGATCTGCCCGTCTTCGGCAACAAGCACAACCAAGGCCCGTTGCGGCTCGAGCCGCACGAATTCAATATGCTTGAGCCGAACATTGGTTTTTGCCGTGAGCACCACACCGGCGGCCCGCGTCAAACCAGAAAGAAGCGTGGACGCTTCGGTTAGCACCGATTCAACCGACTTCGCCTGGCCCGAGGAAACCACTTGGGCCTCAATGGAACGGCGTTCGCTTTCGGTGATGCCTCCGATTTCCATCAGCGCATCGACAAAGAAGCGCAAGCCCAGTTCGGTCGGCAATCGGCCGGCCGACGTATGCGGCGCATAGATCAGGCCGAGCTGTTCGAGATCGGACATGACGTTGCGCACCGATGCAGGCGACAGCGTCATGGGAATAATGCGCGAAATATTACGTGAGCCGACCGGTTCGCCGGTTGCAAGGTAGCTTTCAACGATGCGCCGGAAGATTTCCCGCGAACGCTCGTTGAGCTGACCGAGACTGATTTCGCTGCTGCCGATCGGCACGTCTTGGGACAAGGGACGCATGGGGGTGAGATTGACTATCACATCGATGGATTTCAAGTCCGCTCTTGTCGCCACCGGAATGCTTACCTAAAAGTCACCTCAATATAGACCGGTAAAGGCCGGTCCGCCAATTTATGAGGAGGTTTCATGCGGCCAAGCCGCCGAATGCCAGACGAGCTACGGGCTGTGAGCCTTGAGCGCGCGGTCGTAAAATATGCCGAAGGTTCATGCTTGGTTAAATTCGGCGATACACATGTGCTCGTCACCGCGACCCTTGAGGAAAAGCTGCCCCCCTGGCTTAAAGGTCAGGGCCGCGGCTGGGTCACCGCGGAATACGGGATGCTGCC
>DATAIA010000173.1:0-3416 GCA_036262895.1 Xanthobacteraceae bacterium | reverse complement strand
GCTGCGCAGGGCCTCAAACTTCATGGGATCGGTATTCGGTATTTTGACCATGACAACTGCGCCCAAGGATAGCGCGGCGATGATCAGGAATGCCAAAATCCAGTGCAGTACGACCAGGATCGGATGGTAACGCGTGACCATGTTAACGACTGTCCTCGCTTGTTTTCATCCTGCGACGTCAATTTAAAGTTTTAAATTTTTTCGACAATCCAACACCATCCGCATGACGTGGTCGGGTTTTCCGAACAATAGCCAGGGAGGAGCAACCGAAACACCCGTCTACGTTTGGCGTCTGCCAGCAGATTTGGCCCGGCGATTTCAGCAAGCTAAGTCACAGCTGTGGGCGCAAAACGACGCGGCTGATCAGGCATGGACAATTCAAGCGCGGGATCGCCGAATGCGCCCCCTGAAAACCGCTCAAATTTATTGCCGCCAACGTAACACATCGAAGGATGTATCGAAGGGAATCTGGAGCGTTGGTGCGGCGAATGGACCGGCTTAAGGCAGTCGGCCATTGCAGGCGATAATCCCGCCTAGAGCGTCACGTCGGTGAGCAGAACTTAGACCAGAATTCATTCCTGCTGTGCGCTATTGTCGACAAAACATCAGTCGGAGTTTCCGGAAAGTGCGGAAGTTGGGCCTAGCGGAAATGTCGGCATTCGTTGCTGTCGCCGAACGGGCGAGTTTTGCGAAAGCAGCACTTCATCTCGGGATTTCGCGCTCGGCCTTGAGCGAAACCATCCGTGGGCTGGAGGAGAGGCTCGGAGTAAGGCTCCTCAATCGAACGACGCGGAGCGTCGCGTTGACCGAGGTCGGCGAGCGATTGCTCTCGCAGCTGCGACCTGCCCTGCAAGGCCTCGAAGAAGCGATCGAATCTATGAATGTGTTCCGCAACAAGCCTGGCGGAAATCTTCGTCTTACGGTCCCCCGGCCAGCGGCACGATCTATCATCGAACCGAGACTCGCAAACTTCCTAGCCGCATATCCCGCCATCACCTTGGAGATAATTACCGATAGCGCCCTCACCGATATTGTCCGCGACCGCTTTGACGCCGGAATACGGCCCGGTCATCGTGTCGGTCGGGACATGATTGCGGTGCGTTTGGGTGAAGATGCACGCCCGACACTCGTTGCCTCACCAGCCTATCTGGACAAGCACGGCGTTCCGAAGATTCCGCAGGATCTTCAGTCGCACAATTGCATTCGACACCGTTTCGCCAGCGGAGCCATTGCGCCGTGGATTTTCGAGAGACGGCGAAAGCGTTTGGAGGTCGTCGTAAAGGGCTCTTTGATTGTAAGTGATGGCGATCTTGCTCTCCGGGCGGCTGTGGACGGCGTAGGCATCGCTCGAATCCCGCTCGCATCAGTCCAAGACGAAATTCAGGGCAAGAGGCTAGTTCCCCTGCTACAGGACTGGACTCCTCCTTCAGTAGGTTTCTATCTTTACTATCCTAGTCGGCGGCAAATGCCTGCAGCACTCAAAGCTTTCATTGATTTCGTCAGGGCTGATTCGACGTCTGCCTAGGCAAATCGGCCCTTCGAAATCACGCAGACGAACGGTAGGATTTGCATCGTGGAGTCCTTTTTTCGACGCATCAGATTTAATTGCGGGTTGTGCCCTCGCTGAGATGGCAACGAGCGGCTATTCACGCCAAAGCCAAATCCCGACTTCTTGTAGTACGCTCGCAGTACTGAGTAAGATGGCTTACCCTCAGCGCGCATGCACTCGCAACAGTTAAGAGCCTAGCTTGTCCATGCGCTTCCGAGCTCCACCGCATCGATAAAAACTCAAACAAGACGCCGTCCCGGTGGTCTTGACGATCCGGCCACCATGCTTGTCCATCAATGCATTGTTCGTGGAGGGTGCGAGCGGCGCCAACCGACCCGGAGTAACTCGCCGAAATCGAGTACCAAGCGAAGTCCCCGAAGGCAGGGTCCCGGTGGGCGGGATGATCTGTTATCAGCAGCGAAGGTGTTTCTTGCTGCGGTGCGTCTAAATATTGCGCCGCCGCTGGAACTTCCATGAGCAGGAACAACCGCCGAGTTTGTCGCATTAACGCTTTGTTCTTTTCCGCCCTCTGTGAGGCGATCATGCGTCCTGTTTTAGGAATTACCATTGCAATAACCTCGGCGTGGATGGGGCTATATGTGAACCCCGCGGCAGCGCAGAGCTTTCAAGAGAGATGGTCCATCATTCCGAAGGCAAATGCGGCCGAACCCAACAGACAGAGTAAGCCGCTTCCGCAAACGCAACCTCCGGCAGGAATGGAGGCGACGGCGCCAGCTTCCAATGCGAACTCGGCGAGAGCGGAAGATCGGTCCAAAATTCACTCGGTCAAACGCAGCTTTACTGGGAAGGCCTCGTTCTATTCGTACCGGCGAGGAAAAACAGCGGGCGGTTCTTCATTCGATCGGAATTTGCTAACTGCAGCCCACCGCACCCTCCCCTTCGGCACGAGAGTTCGCGTGACTGACCCTGCGACTAACAAGGCGGTTATAGTTACCATCACTGACCGCGGACCGAACGCTGCTGGTCGCATGCTTGACCTTTCACTCAAGGCTGCGCGTGATTTGGGAATTACGGATCGTGGCGTGGTCCCGGTCCGTGCTGAGGTGCTTTAGACTGCGAAACCGCCGAGCCGGCTGGTGCTGCAAAGCGGCATGACCGGGGCCTAGCGCATATCCTGCTCTACCCTGCCCCACCCTTTGCTTAAGGGATCAAAGCGCGCGATATCGTGCCGCCACCTTCAGCTAGCTACGCCACAAAAAACGCGCTGCACCGGAAGCTAAATTCGTCCCGCCCGTTATAGGGCCAGAGGTGCGTCGTTACCGGGACCGGGGGCTCATGGAAATTTGGGGATTGGCGCCGGCCCGAATGCGAACGTCTGCGAGCTCCGGTACTACGTGTTCAGCGGCTTCTGTTCGTCCGGAGTTCGGATGAACGTTCCACGAGTAACTGAAATCAGCGGCTCGCAGTGGCACCAGATCGTAAATGGCGCCACAGAAACCGCCATCATCAGCACCGACCAGCAGGGCAACGTCACCAGTTGGAATACCGGCGCCAGCAGGCTCTTGGGCTGGACTGAGGAGGAGATGCTTGGCCAATCTCTCAGTCGCATTTTTGGTGAAGAAGAACCAGGGGCTCGGCTAAACCGCGAAATTGATGATGCCGTGAGGCATGGACGCGGCGGGTGAGAAGAAGGTTGGCGTTTGCGTAAAGACGGGAGCCGGTTCTGGGCAGTTGGAGAACTCAGTCCGATCCGCGACGGAACCAAGATCGTTGGATTCATCAAAATCCTCCGCGACCGGACAGCTCAAAGGGAAGCTGAGCAAGAGATACATGAGGAACGCCGCGCGCTGGAGATACTCAACCGAGCTGGGTCTGTGCTCGCCGTTGAAACCGATCTCGAGCGGCT
>DATAIA010000172.1:0-2716 GCA_036262895.1 Xanthobacteraceae bacterium | reverse complement strand
TTCTCGATTGAATGTGACTTGGACGATGCAGTAGTTGGAACATCCATGAAGTTGATCGCAAAGACCCTCTACAATTATGTGCGACGGACCGGCAAAATCGTGCGCGCCGAGCGCGAAACGCGTCGCCGTCAAGCCGAGTGGCACTCAGACGCCTGGGAACACAAAACCGCATATTCACGGCGCACGACGCTGGGAGATTACCAAACCTATCGGAAGACTCAGATCGGCAAGATGGAAGAGATGGTCGCGGAAGGCCAGACGCAGCGCCTTGAACGCGACCTCGCACTGTTTCTCAACCGCTTCAGGAGTGTGCCGCTACCGCCTCACGCGTCCGTGCTGTGTCTCGGTGCGCGCCTCGGTTCGGAAGTTGAAGCATTCATCCAGCTTGGCCATTTCGCTATCGGCATCGATCTGCATCCTGGATTAAGTAACTCATACGTCGTCACAGGCGACTTCCATGCCCTGCAGTTCGCGGATAGCTCGATCAACGGCGTTTACACGAACTGCCTTGACCATGCCTATGACCTGGACAAAATCCTTGCGGAGGTCCGGCGCGTGCTTAAGTCCAATGGTCTTTTTATCCTCGACGCTTTCGACGGATATGAAGAAGGCGCCATGGTTGGCCCCCGGGATACGACGCACTGGCCGACCGCACAGGCTTTTGCCGCAATGCTTGCCGCCCAAGGATCGTTCGTTATTGAGCGCCACTCGCGACCTGATCCGCAATGGCAGCAATTTCTTCTGCGCAAAGCATGATAGTGCTCCAACGATCTTGCATTATAAAGGGCACTCTGGCGCAGCTGATGCTTTCTCGGCCGATGTCATGACACGTGCTACCCGTTTAACAGCCGACCGACATTTCGATGCCCGCCGGGTGCGCAGAATTGTGCAGCGGCTCGGAGCTGAGTGGCTGGACCCGCTTTTCGCACGTCGGCGTCCCGGCGCCGCTCTGCGCGCGCTCATTCGGGCTGCGGCGCCATTTGTGCGCGTTCTGCAACCGAACGATCAATGGAGCCTCGGCGCATTCGTCGGTCAGTGGCTGCGATTGCTGGATGCTCAGCCTCGGCATCCGTTGCCTGCCGCAAAACGGATTTTTATGTTCGGCTGCTATCGCGGTCAGTTCACACGCGATCTAGTCTTCGCGGTGCTGCTTGCGTGGCGCGGTCATCGAGTCACGTTCGGCTATTTCCCCAAGTTGCAGAGTCCCATTAAGGAGCCAGTCATCGATGCGCCGGGCGCCTCGGAGTACTTGCGCGCAATCCTCGGGCCAGTTGCGGCGCAGACCGGCGGCCGCATTTCCTGTATCGATCTCAGCGCACTTGCTGAGTCCGGCGAGAACATCGATCTTGCTTACTTGGCGTCGCAAACCCGCGCCGATACTGTCATGCGCGTGCGCCAGGAGAAATACGATCCATTGGATCCGGAGACCAAGTGGGCGCTCGAGTTCTATGGCGAGATGGGCCGGCGGGCGCAGCGAGCAGCGCACAACTTCTTTTCGCGGCACAGTGGGGACTTTGACTTGTGCGTAATTGGCAACGGCGCTTCGTTTGAAACCGGGCACTTCGCTCATACGGCACTCGCGCATGGCATTCCGCTGACCACACACGAGAAGTTTGCCTTCAGCAATGTGATCGTCGTGAATCATGGAGGACCGTTCTTTCAGTTCACGGATCTTGACCGCATCTGGAATCGCAGACGCGAGCTGGGCTTTCTCGATGGTGCACTGCGCGAGTTCGCGATCGCCAAAGGCCGTGAGCTGCTCAATCAGCGGCGTCGCAGCACAGGTAGGGTTTGGGGATGGCAATACCAGAAAGGCCGGCCGACACGATCACCAGAGGAAATCGAGGCGCGACTCGGGGTCCAGCGGCATAAATTTGTGCTCGTCTGTCCTAACGTGCCGTTCGATGCGGGCTTTGATGGTTGGTTGGAGCTGTTTCCGTCAATGCGGCAATGGTTGGTCGAAACGGTTCGATACCTGCTGGAGAACGGGAAATGGCCGGTTGTCGTGCGAGCGCATCCGGCCGAGGTGAGGCCGAGCTTCGACCGCGAGCAGATTGCGTGCGTTCTGGCGGAGGCCGGTATCGCGTCTGAGCGGCTGATTATCATTCCAGGCGGTAGCGATCTCAACACCTATGACCTCATGCCGCTGTGCCGGTACGGTGTGGTCTTCGCCTCGACAACAGGCGTTGAGATCGCGATGGAGGGTAAGCCAGTCCTTGCTGGTGCCAGCGTTTACTACGGGCGCTGCGGGATCACGCGGCCAGCGAGGACGAAGACCGAATACTTTGAATCGCTTGCCGCGCTCGATGAGGGCGACGATCATGTCGATCCGGCCGGCGCCGAAGATGCCGCAATGCTCTATTTTATGTTCCACTATCTGCTGCAGTGGCGCTTTCCTTACGATAAGCCAAGTCAGATCGTCGATTGTCCTCCTCACCGGTTGATCGATCATCCGGAGCTTGAGTCCTATCTTGAGACCCTCGACGTCCTGGCGATGACACCTGATGAATTCGACCAAGCTCTCCCGGCCCTTGTCACGATGGATAAGATCCGCAGACGCTGGGCTTGGGATCATCTCTGGACGTCCGCTTCTGGTGAGTAGGCGTCAATCCGAATGAGACTTTTGAACCTGTTGAACGGGGTCTTCAGAGGCCTCGCCCTGATGTCGGCCCGCGAGCGGCGCGTCGGCGTTCTACTAGTCATCTCCGCCATATTC
>DATAIA010000171.1:0-2255 GCA_036262895.1 Xanthobacteraceae bacterium | reverse complement strand
GCTGCGCATGCAGCCGCGCTGAAGAGAGTTGGAAATCTGAAACGATGCTGACGAATATCAGGACGGTGCGGATCGAATGGGGCGACTGCGATCCCATGGGGATCGTTTATTTTCCGCGCTATCTCGCATTTTTTGACGATTGCACTGCCTATTTGTTTGAGCGCGCGCTTGGGCTCACCAAATTCGACATGCTCAAAACCTACAGATTTGCGGGCTTTCCCATGGTGGACGTGCGCGCCAAATTTCTGATCCCATCGAAATTCGGCGATGACGTCAGCATCGAGACGACCGTTTCCGAGTTCCGCCGTTCGAGCTTCGATATCCGTCATCGTCTGATGAAGGGGACTGAACTAGCGGTTGAAGGTTTTGAAACCCGGGTCTGGGTCGGCCGCCCGCCCGATAGCCCCGACCGGATCAAATCTCAGCCAATCCCGCGCGAAGTGATCGAGCGCTTTAACGTTTAGGCTGTTTTCGCGCCGCTCAAGAATTTCGGCCATTGTGTCCGGCCCACCGCATCGGTATCGTGCCGCCAAACGGCGTTAAAAAGCCGATAGTCTCTATGCGTCAGGGGAGGGGTTATCATGCGGTTTCGCGCATTCGCATTAGGTTTGGCTTTGGCATTGGGCGCAGGCACTGCCTTCGCCCAGGAAAAATCGTTCGAACTCAAGCTGGCTCACTGGCTTCCGGCCTCGCATCCGCTCCATAAAACGATGGAAGATTGGGGTGCTGCCGTACAGAAAGCCTCGAACGGCACCATTACCTACAAGGTGTTTCCGGCCCAGCAATTGGGTAAAGCCTTTGACCATTACGACATGGCGCGCGATGGCATCGCCGACATGACCTATATCAATCCCGGCTATCAGCCCGGCCGCTTCCCGATTGCTGCTGCCGGCGAAATGCCCTTCTTGTTTGCGGATGCCGGAAACGGCAGCGCTGCCTACGACGCGTGGTATCGCAAATATGCAGCCCAAGAAATGAAAGACGTGAAGTTCTGCGTAGCGTTCATTCACGATCCCGGTGCGTTCCATTCCCGTAAAAAGATTGTTCTGCCGGAAGATATCAAAGGCATGAAGATGCGGCCCGCGCAGGCGACCATTGCGGAAATGGTGACGCAGCTCGGCGGAACAAACGTTCAATCCAGTGCGCCGGAAGTGCGCGACATCCTGGAGAAAGGCGTTGCCGACGCCGTGACCTTCCCTTGGGGCTCGCTGGTGCTGTTCGGCATCGACAAGGTGACCAAATATCACATGGACGTACCGCTTTATGTTTCGACCTTTGTCTGGGTGATGAACAAAGCGAAATACGAGCAGATGTCGGCGATGCAGAAAAAAGCAGTCGATGACAACTGCAACACTGAGGCCGCGCTTAAGGTCGGTCAGCCGTGGGCCGATTTCGAATATGCCGGTCGTGCCAAAGTGAAAGCCGAAGCAGGCCACGAAGTTTATTCGCTTTCGCCTGAGCAACTTGCGGCATGGCGCAAAGCAACCGAGCCCTTGCATGCAAGCTGGTCCGCGAAGGTGCGCCGCGTCGGTCAGGATCCTGACGTCGTGTTCAATGAACTCAAAGCCAGTCTGGCCAAATACAACGCAGCGTATTGAGTAAACAGGCGTTGAGGGCTCCTCATCCTTCGAGACGCCGCTTTCAGCGGCTCCTCAGGACGAGGCCGCAGTTTGTTTGAACCTCATGGTTCGAGACGCCATGCTGCACATGGCTCCTCACCATGAAGTTCCTTGATGAGAGCGTATGATGGCCGCCCGCAGCCGAATGGATCGTTTCATTGATGGGATCGAGCTGATCGCGGCGATTTTCGTTGGCATCGTTGCTGCCGATATCTTCATCTCCGTGCTGCTGCGCTATTTCTTCGCGGTATCGATTCCCGACAGCTACGACTTCGGCCGCCTGCTGCTCGGCATTTTGATTTTCTGGGGCATTGCCGCCACCAGCTATCGCGGCGCGCATATCACTGTGGATTTGGTTTGGGCCAACGTCAGTCCGCGATATCAGCGGATGATCGACGTGTTTGCGACGCTCGTTCTGCTCTTTGTCGTCACGGTGCAAACCTGGACCTTGTTCGATAAGGTGGCGAGCACATACGTCGACAATGTGTTGACGTTCGATCTCAACCTTCCGACTTGGCCGTTTTTTGCGGTGGCCTGGATCGGCGACGTCTCAGCCGTGCTGTTGATTGCAATCCGAACCTATCGGCTGATTTTCCAGCCCGCCTTGATGGCCGACGGCTATCAAATCAAGCCCGT
>DATAIA010000170.1:0-6184 GCA_036262895.1 Xanthobacteraceae bacterium | reverse complement strand
GCGCTACGTGCACCCAATCTACTGCGCTCTATCGACGGACTTCTTCAACAGAATCGGCCCGATGCAGACGGCAGCCATCGCGGGGCCTGAGGTATGGCCTGCGCTCGTCGGACGTTAGTGGGCGGGAGGCCCTTCTAAAGGACGGTCATCAGGACCTTCACCCGGGGGAATGTCACGCCGGCGCATTGGAACTGCGAATAGATTTTGATACTGCTCTTCAAGGGCGTGGTGACAGGTACACGCTCGTTTGGTGAGTCCATGGACGTCAAGTATTCGAACCCTTCCGCGCCGATAGCTGATGAGGCCGTCTTCCTGGAGTTGGCTGGCGTACATAGAGAGACTTGCCCGTTGGACGCCAAGCATCTTCGCCAAGTTGTCTTGGGTCAGGTGAAGCTCGCTCCCGCCGGTTTCACCTTGTGCACGTAATAGCCAGAAGCAAAGCCGCTGCACGATGCGGTGTATGGCATTGCAGCCGGCGAGTTGGCGGGCCTGTGCGAGCAGATGCTGCTCTTGCACGACCATCAATTTGCGAAACTCTGCGGAAGTTGACGCAATCTCTCTGGCATCGGCAGCGCGCATGCTCCACGCGCGCCCTGCCAATCGCACGACAGCGCGATGAAAGTGCTGTTCTGCGCCAAGGGTGACGCTTCCGCCGAGCGCGCCTCGACATCCTACCCACCCCGTCTCGATCTGGTCGCCGTCATCCAATGGAACAACGATCGAGATCAGGCCCGACCGCGGGAATATCACCATGTCTATCGGGGTGTCGGGTTCGGCCAGACAGTCGCCCTGCACGAAATCGAGAGGCTTGAGGCGGCGCCGAATGTCCAAGGAGAGGGTTTCTGACACCCTCTCAAGCAAGTGGTTGTCGAGCATGACAAAGCTCCACCGAACGCCAGCGTAATGTACCTTACATTGTGCGGGGCGCAACGGCCTTCTGCTCGACATTCGAGCTAAGAGCGCCGCGGGGCAGTGCTATCTGCCTAATCAGCAGATCCTAGAAGTTGCATTCGGTGTAAATCGGCCGAACGAGCCGCCGCCGATCGGGCGGTCACGCCCTCAATCTTTCGGCTTTGCACATTGCTCCGAATGTCACCTTGTTAACATATCGGAACCCTAATACGCTTACCGCTTGTGAAAACGCTGGAGGGCGCAATGGATCGATTTGTTGCCCGGGCGAACGTGCAGCATTTCCGCGATCTCGTGGCCAAAGAAGCGAACCTGCCGGAACGCGAGAGGCTCACGAAAATGCTTTCCGAGGAAGAGGCCAAGCTCGCGGAAGCCGAGCGGCTGCACGACGAAGTGCATAAAGATAACTAGCTGCGTGCCCACGGCCGCCAATGGGTTGGACGTACATCCAGCCATTGTTTGTCCGCCGATTTGACCCACCCGGCGGAAGATCGCCGGCAGGGAAAGACCAGCGCGCTCACATTGTCGCCGTCGATGACGGCCAGCTCCAAGTCGCGATCAAAGGGCGTCGCGGCGGTAATCGGTCGCCAGTCGTTATGATATGCTGCGCCTGCCATAGCGGCACCGGTTTCGTCCCAATGGTCGAAATTTCTTTGGCGGCTCGATGTCTGCCTTGACCTGCGTCAATTCGTTCGCGGCAAGGCAGCTTTTCGGACATGACAAAATAGTCGGCATGGCTAGAAATTTAAGGATCGGTTGGACGACGGGCCGTGCCGGATAGCGAACATTGCCTGTGGGCAGTCTTTATCAGCGCGCGGTCAGCGGTCTGGGTCGCATGAATGACCGATGGCGCCCTCTTTTTGATTACATTCTGGATTGGACCGATTGTTATTTTAGCGCATTGTACTGGCTATCACCGTGACCGAAGGTCCAGGCAATCCGGTGGCTGAGAGACGCGACTGCGCTCCCGCCCAACCGGAGTCTTGCCATGCGGTATTATTTCAACTTTCAGGATGGCGCGACCTTCTTCGACAATGAAGGCACCGTCTGCCCGACCTTCGAAGACGCAAAGACGGTGGCCCTTCAGTGCAGCTTCGATGTGTTGCCCGGGCCCAAGACGGATGCCTTCTGGTCCGGTGAGCCGTGGCGACTGTGGGTCACGGATCAGCCAAATGGCGGCGGCAGAACAGTACTGACGCTAACGTTCGGTGCGCATTGCCCAGCATAGACGGCTCTAGCGCCGCTGTTTCGATCGACTGATGTGGCCCCAAACTCGGCCGCGGCTGTTATTTCTCAAGCGGCCGATCGCGGGCGCTCGTCGCGCCACACTCGTCGCATCGAAGGATATCGAGAAATCCGGGTTCTGGCATCTTGGCAACTCGCGCCGCTGCCAAAGATTGCTCACCGCCGCAACGCTTACACCGTGGCAATTCTGTCGGATTGTCGGGCACCGCGTGCTCCCACTCAATTCGAGCCGGGAGCATGACGCACTCTCAGTCGCCGACGGCAGTGAACTTAATGGCGATGGTTGGAAACGCGAAGCGCCCTCGATGGTTCCGGCACGGCGCCAAGCGCGATTGCCTACCGTGGTCCGACTAGAATTCGCCTTTAATGGCGGAGACTGCGTCGCACGGCAAGAAACGGCGTTCGATGTACCTGTTTCGCTTCGTCCTTCAGGTCGCGTTCTCCAAGCAAGTCTATCAATTAGTCCGCGGCGATGGAGCTATGCACTTCAAGCGTGTTGAGCTCGATCTTGATCCAAAGGTGCCGCTTGGCAAGCAACCCGTCTCATAAAGCTCTAGTTCGCAACCGCCTCCATCAACCTCGCGATACGAATCGTCGCGAAATTAGAGAATGTATCGGATACGGCGTACGGCAAGATGATCTGGTCTCTATGGCGCATTCCACCACATGTGTAGACCACGTTTGGTACGTAACCCTCCCGTTCGGTCGGCTCGGGATAAACTAGCGGTTCGCGTGATCGCGCAATAACCTTCGATGGATCCGTCTTATCGAGCAGAACGGCGCCGATTGAATACTTCCTGACCGGGCCAACGCCGTGGATCAGCAGCAGCCAACAATCGTCCAATTCGATCGGAGAGCCGCAATTCCCGATCTGCACGAACTCCCAAGGGTATTCCGGTTGCAGTATGGAATGGCCGCCCTCCCATTTATGAAGGTCGTCGGAATAGATCAGATAAAGATTCTCATTGTCCTGCCGGCCGATCATGGCATAGCGGCCATTGATCTTCCGTGGGAACAAAGCCATCCCCTTGTTGCGCGACGCCGCCCCGTCGAGCGGGGTCATTCTGAATGATTTGAAGTTTGTCGTCGACAGCAGTTCGGAACGAATAGTGCGCCCGTTGTACGCCGTGTAGGTGGCATAAAAAGTCTTTTTTCCATCATCATTGAACTCAACGAAACGCGCGTCCTCGATACCGTTCGATTGGGCGTCCGTGATCGGAAATATGACCCGCTCGCTGAGCTCTTCATCCGGGCCGAAGTCGACCTCGACTTCGTCCCCGTTGGCTATGGCTGTCCTGCTTCTAACGGTTGGTACCGTCGCAAGGCGAGCCGTCGGATCGACGGAGACGCTGCCGTCACCGGCGATGGTGCCGGACCGGAATGTGAGCGACGAAACATGTCCTTCTCCAACGGCGCGAAGACTCAGGATAATTCGGCAGCCATGCTCGGGGGCGCCGCTCTGGTCTGGGTGGCGCACGATACTTGGGTTGAAGAGGGCCGAAGCTTCGAACGAGTACTCGTTCAGAAAGTAGGCACCAATCAAGCCGCGCTGGGATTTAGTTAGTGGAGCATGCGCTTCAAGCGCATCCTCCATTTCGACCGCGCGCCTTTCAAAAGTGTCGAGAAGGTTCCGATGTCGGCCGGCGAAATTCTCAAGTACTTCACCTAGAAGACGAGCGCACACCTCGGCGTCGAGCCGAAGGACTCGCTCGACGATATGATTGGCACGGGTTTTATCCGTTGGATTGAAGTCGCGCGGCTCAGTCGCCGGCTTGAAGGGCCGGACGACGACCCTCGCCGGGTCCGGCCTCAGATAAAGGCTCTGGCGATTCAAGAATTTGGATTGGGACAAGGAGGCTCCCTGTGGGCGTTATAGCCGCAATTTCGTCGGCGCCGGTGGATGGCAGTTTCGAAGTAAGCTGGGGTCGGCCTGCGACCGCTATGAACTGCCGAATCTCCAGAAGCCCAAGAAGAAACGATAGCACCGATTCTGCGCCGTTGTTCTCATTGGCGCGATCGGGGTGGAGGCCGTCCGAACAACTCCCGGTATCGAGATCGATCAACGTTGTCCGCAGATCATTTTCGCCAAGAAACCATTGAAAAGCCTGCTTTGCCAACGCCAGCCATTCGGGGCCTTTATCCTCACGCCAAGCGGCGAAACACGCGGAGATGGTCGCCAAGGCCTCCACGGGCTGTTGGTCAAACGGCTCCGGCTTCTGGCGAATCTTACCGAAACTTGCCGAGCCGACCGGCCTGAAGTGTCCTGATGATGCGGTCTGAAGCCTCGTGAGCCAACGTAATGAGAGAATACCGACATCCACGTAGGCGCGGGTACCTGTCGTCGTGCCCGTTTGAATCATGGCTTGCGATAGCCGGGCGTTGTCGTAGGCAAGCACGTCCTCAAACCAGGCCCAATCTTCGCGTTGGTTCGCAAGAAACAGAGCCAACAACCGATCGGCGAGCCGTTTGCGCAGGGCGAGGAGGGACAGATTCCCGTCAAGGCCGCAAAAAATGTCCAATGCCAAAAGCGCAAAGGCCCATGCGCGTGGGGAGGTGAAGTCCTCGATCGCGGGCAGGGCAGTCTTGAATAGGGCCGCCGCCCACCGGCGACGAGATCCATTCGGGTCGTTGTGGGCGCATTCGGCAAGGGCCCAGAGCGTCCGGCCATGACTGTCTTCTGAGCCTGACTCTTCCAGCCAACGACGCTCGTAACTCATGAAATTCCTGAACCGGCCGGTATCCGGGTTCCACGCGTGCTGGACGAACGCCGCAAAGCGGGCGGTCATTGCATCAGGTAGCGGAATATCATCTGAGTTCGATAGCGCGGTGGCGAACAGCAGTGCCCTTGCGTTGTCGTCGACACAATAGCCATGAGCTCGGTCTGCGACCGAATACATCGCGTGCTGGGCGATCCCGGTACTATCGCAAAGCGAGAGGAAATGCCCAATCCGCAAGTCCGGAATCGCATGATGTTCGTTCCGATCGGTACTGCTGCAGAGGACCGGGCGCGGAGGAGCACCGCCGCGCCGCGTGCCTTCATGCACGGCTTCAAAGACGGACATGTATCGCTTCGACGTCTCCGCCCAGGTCATGGATCGGCTCGCGGCATAGGCTCGCCTACGCATGGCTAAACGGCGAATGTCATCTTTCAGCAACGATGCAATCTCGGTGCCGAGAGCGTTCTCGTCCCCAAAAGGCACAAGGACACCGGCGCCGTCGCCCAGCAATTCCTTGGCGTGCCAGTAAGGTGTCGAGACGACAGCCCTGCCTAGTCCGAAGCTGTAAGCGAGCGTGCCCGACGTCATCTGAGCTTCATTCAGATAGGGCGTCACGTAGACGTCGCACATCGAAATGAAATCGAGAAGCGTCGCTTGCTCAACGAACTGGTTAAAGAAGGCTACATGATCCTGAATCCCGAGTTGATGGACACGAGCAATTAGTCCATCGCGATAGGCCTCGCCGTGTTGGCGAACAAGATTAGGGTGAGTAGCGCCCAGAATGACATAAACCGCGTCTGGACACGATTTGATGATTTCCGGCAGGGCCTCGAGCATAAATTCGACGCCTTTGTTCGGCGACAAGAGCCCGAACGTGAGGATAACGGTCTTTCCGGAAAACCCCAGTTTTGTCTTCGCTACATGCGTTTCCTGAAACGGCAGGTCAGGAATGCCATGAGCAATTATTTCCATCTTGTCGACAGGCACGTCATGCACCGATCGAAGTATCTGGTAGCCCTTTTCGGACATAACGACGAGTTTTGACGAGCAATCGATAATGCTCTGCATTACCTCGCGTTGCGCCGACGTCGGTTGGGCGAGCACCGTGTGGAGGGTCGTGACAATCGGCATGTTAAGTCGCGAAAGCAGCTCTGTAATATGGCCGCCCGCCACGCCACCGAATATTCCATACTCGTGTTGCAAGGAGACAACGTCGTAGCCAGCCTTATTGAGAAGCTTGGCAGCGGAGCGGTATTCTTCAACGGTTTCGTCGTGTATTTCAAAGCGTACACACTCCGGATATGCATAGACCC
>DATAIA010000169.1:0-1622 GCA_036262895.1 Xanthobacteraceae bacterium | reverse complement strand
GCATTCGCGACATGGCGCAAATAGCAAAGGAAGGCCCGGGGCAGCTCCGGTACAAGGCCGCGGATGCTCTCCAACTCGGATTCCGGCAGACGGTCGCTGCGCCAATGGCCATGATTTTCGACTGTAATAGCAAAAATGAATTTGGGCCGATCGTCCTGCTCCAGCTCGCTTAAGATTCGTGCGGCAATTGCCTGGTCTGCGACGTAAGAGGCGACTCGCGCGGCACCGGGGAAATCGGTCTCATCGAGGAAAAGGTCAAATCCAAGCTTGGGGATAACTCGGTCGCGGCCAAAGAAGCTGCTCGCGAAAGGGTGAATGCAAATGGTTTGGTAGCCCAAGGCCCGTAGCCCCTGCGCGATCGACCATTGCTCGCGCCTGGCGTAGCGCAGGTAAGGATCCTGGCGGTCGACCCCAAGCGAATCGCCCTGCACGCCGGTGAGGAAGCCGAACTCTGTCCGTTGCGTATAGGCGCCCCAGCCGGGAACCTGAAGCCGGCCGGAAAACAGGGCGTCGCGGCGAATCGAGTTGAAGTTTTTCAGCAACGCAGCGTCGATGGACGGCTCCATGCGCCGGACGTCGAAAAAAGATTCGAGTTGCACGGCAACGATGTGCGGCAAGCTCGCAGACTTCGAACGTGGCAACAACCTGGCGTAATCGGTGGATTGAGCCTGGTTCGGAGAACCCGCAACCAGCAGCGCTGCGTTCAACAGAAGGTTCCCGAAAAGGCCGAAGCGTTTCGTGTCGGTTACCGCATTGAAGCTCGGCTTGAGGCGCTGCAAGCTCATCACCAAAGGCGAGCGCAGCAGATAAAACCCGCTTATACCGGCAGCGATCATGCCGAAGGCGATGACCAGGCGCCAATGCAGCTCGCCAAGTACACCAGATGCGGGTCTTTCAAAGGTGAACGCGACTAGCAGCGCGCCGACCAGCGCAAAAGCAATCAAGAAAGCACGCAGTGTGCCGAGATAAGGCACGAAGAATTGCGGATGCTTTATCAGCCGCTCCAACACGGCAAAATCGACCGCGAGAAGGGGTTCCTTCAGAACGGCGAATTTGACGTTGCTGACGACGGTGAGGGTCAGCAGCAAGGCGATGCCGGTGACCGCCGAGGTGACTGGTCGGCCGGTCAGCAGGAAAACGCAACTTACCAGGAAGGCGGCGAGAATGATGCTGCCGAGGACTTTGGGACGTCCGCCGCCGCGGGGCTGCGCGAGCATCTCGGCGACGACCGCGGCCACGCAAACCGCTCCCACGATCCAGGCGCCCAGCGGAACGGCGAAATGGGATTGCGACATTTGCCAATCACGCGTGCGATGTTAGGGGAGGAGCCGAGTGCAAATTTGATAAGTTCTGGTAATCATATGCGTCTTGCCGTGGCCGTGCCATTGCACCTTCGTCGAGTCGGGCGTGGTGAATGGCGGGACGTGCATTAACAATTAGGCGGCAGGGGACGAACGACAAAGCTGGGGCATGCTTCCACCTTAGTCCCATTGGATATGCTCAGGAGATTTGCAAGACTTAGCGGAGTTGACGAGACCGAGTTGCTTACTTCCCCGAGCAAACGAGGAAGGTTAGAAGTCCGGAGGAGCCGGTTGCGGCTGAAGCTGGAGACCTTCGCCGAG
>DATAIA010000168.1:0-4395 GCA_036262895.1 Xanthobacteraceae bacterium | reverse complement strand
ACTCGGAAGAGCAACAGTGGAAAGCGGTGGGCGACCAGATCAAAGAGGTGCGCGCCACGTTCGGGCCAAAGACCCAACTCGGCAAGCGCCGGACCGAGTTTGCCGAAGCGCCCACGCATGATGAGGCGGCGGTTGAAGCCGCCATGATCGAGCGCGAGCCTGTCACCATCGTCGTTTCAGAAAAAGGCTGGATCCGCGCACTCAAAGGCCATGTCGCGGATCTCTCCGGCGTTGCCTTCAAAACCGACGACCGGCTCAAGATTTCGTTTTTTGCCGAAACGACGTCGAAGCTCCTGGTGTTTGCGACTAACGGGCGCTTCTACACGATCGAGGCATCGAAACTGCCGGGCGGCCGGGGCCATGGCGAGCCCGTGCGGCTGTTCATCGAGCTTGAGCAGGAATCGGATGTCGTCACCGTGTTCCCATTCCAGGGTGGAAGGAAATTCCTGGTGGCTAGCAGCGAGGGCAAGGGCTTCGTGGTTTCCGAGGACGAGTGCATTGCCAATACGCGCAAGGGCAAGCAGGTGCTCAATGTCGATGCGCCGGATGAGGCGCGCGCGATTACGTCCATCGAAGGCGAGCTTGTCGCCGCCATTGGCGAGAACCGGAAGATGATCATCTTCCCGCTCGATCAGGTGCCTGAAATGGGCCGTGGTCGCGGCGTGAGATTGCAGCGTTTTAAGGATGGCGGCCTTTCGGACATTAAGACCTTCACCGCGGCTGATGGGTTGACATGGGTCGATGCGGCGGGGCGAGCCTTCACACAAACGCTGAAGGAACTTGCCGATTGGCGCGGAAATCGCTCCGACGCGGGCCGGCTGGCGCCGAAGGGATTCCCCAAGATCAACAAATTCAGCCGCGCTGGCGGATCAAACTAACAGCGCGCAGCTAGTGCGTGCTGTGATCGATAATATGCCGTTTGGTTGTATTCGTTAGATCTGCCCTTCGTATCTCCCCGTAGCTTCAACACAATTTGCTCCAAGCGCTGTGGCATCATTGAGCAAGTTATTTCCGCAGGGTGATGGGTCCCGGCTCGCGGCGCTCACGCCCCTTGGCCGGGACGACGGCTCTGGAATCTGTGGTCCGTAATCATTGCTGCATTTGGCTGTGCAACAAACACAGTGTCGCTCCGGCCGACCCCGGACTTGTTCGGGGAGAGCCGGAGGCCATCACCCCGGTGCTGAAGGTATGTGCAAAAGCTACCGTGTCATCCTTGCTGGCAGAACTTGTTTAATCGCTGACGATTTTTGTTGATGCATCAATCCGCAAAACTTCTGCCGGGCTGATGGCTCGCGGTTCACGCGAGCGTTGCTCACTTGGCCGGGATGACGGATCTGGAATGCTGCCCTCGTCTGCGCAACGTTCGAAGCCGAATAAGTCCCCCACCAGTCTCTACTCTTCATCCCAACCCGGACGGCCGGGCCCTTGAACAGGGAACCCGAGATTCCAAGCGAGCCCCTCTTTCTGCAATTGCAAATTATTCGCAATAAGGTATCGTGGAGGCCTGCTTGGGAGAGTGACATGCTGAGTCCTTCGTTGGAGCCGGCCGGTGCGGAAACCAAGGGTTGGCGTCGCGAACGTGGCTCCGCATCATTATCGGAAGTTTTCGGTTCGATTGAGGTTCGGCCCAGTGGGCCGCTATGGCGCAAGCTCCTTGCGTTCCTTGGTCCCGGCTATCTCATCGCAGTCGGCTATATGGACCCTGGGAACTGGGCGACAGCGCTCGCCGGGGGCTCCAAATTCGGCTACGCGCTTTTATCGGTAGCGCTGCTCTCCAGCCTGATGGCCATCCTGCTGCAGGTGCTGTGTGCGCGCTTAGGTGTCGCCACGGGTCGTGATCTCGCCCAAGCCTGCCGCGACGCCTATCCCACAGCCGTGGCCTGGCCGTTGTGGCTGCTGGCGGAAACGGCGATCTGCGCGACTGATCTTGCGGAAGTGATCGGCACTGCCATTGGGCTGAATCTGTTGTTTGGAATTCCCCTGGCCTTAGGGGTGATCATTACCGCGCTCGATGTATTTCTGATTTTGCTGTTACAGCGACTTGGCTTCCGCTGGATCGAAGCGTTCGTCGTCTCCATGCTGGGGACCATCGCGGTTTGTTTCGGCATTCAGATCGCGCTGGCGGATCCCGATTGGGGTAAAGTCCTTGCTGGCTTTCTGCCCAAGAGCGAGGTCCTCACCAATTCCGAGATGCTTTATCTCGCACTCGGTATTCTTGGCGCGACAGTGATGCCGCACAATTTGTATCTGCACTCCGCGATCGTGCAGACGCGCCGGTTCGGTCAAACACTGCCGGAAAAAGCCGAAGCCATCCGTCTCGCGTCCTTGGATTCGACATTGGCATTGGTGTTTGCGCTGACCATTAATGCATCGATCCTGATTTTGGCCGCTGCCACCTTCAATAAAGCAGGACAGACAAATCTAACAGAACTCGGCGAAGCTCATTCTCTCTTGAGCCCACTGCTTGGTGCGGCTTTTGCGCCATCGCTCTTCGCTTTGGCGTTGTTATGCTGCGGCCTTAATTCCACCGTCACGGCGACGCTTGCAGGTCAAGTCGTGATGGAGGGGTTCATTAACATCCGCCTGAAGCCGTGGATGCGTCGACTGATGACACGCGCAGTTGCCATTGTTCCGGCGGCGCTGGTGACCATCTGGTATGGGGAAGAGGGGACGGCCAAGCTCCTTATTTTCAGTCAGGTCGTTTTGAGTTTGCAGCTGCCCTTCGCCATTGTTCCGCTGGTGATGTTCACCGCGGACCGTAAAAAAATGGGTGCGCTCACCGCACCACGTTGGATGACCATTCTTGCCGCCATCACCGCCGTGTCGATCATCGCTCTCAATCTGAAACTGGTGTTTGATTTGGCCGTTTAGGGTGTGGCGTGAGTAGAGGCGTGCCCGCGCGACCTCGTCCGGTGATAGAGCTCACGCCTCAAACCGCGTCCATCCATCCGGTAACAGCCGCTCTTGCGGCAGGAAGCGGCCTTTATAATCCATCTTTTTTGAACCTCGGACCCAGTAGCCGAGATAGACGTAATCGAGCCCCAGGCGCCGCGCGCGGCTGATGTGATCAAGTATCATGAACGTGCCAAGCGAACGCGTTTCGCAATCGGGATCGAAGAACGCATAAACCATCGAGAGCCCGTCATGCAGAATGTCGGTGAGTGCGACAGCCAGTAGCGGGCCGGTGCCGCTTCCGGTGATGTAGGCATCAGGTCCGCGTCTGCGATATTCGACAAGACGAGTTTCAACGTGGCTGTCTTCCACCATCATCGCATAGTCGAGCACCGTCATGTCGGCCATGCCTCCATCATGATGACGCGTATCAAGGTAGGCGCGAAACACCGAATATTGTTCGGATGTCGGAACGGGTAAGCGCATATCGCCGACGAGATCGTTATTGCGATCAAGCACGCGACGCATGTTCCGTGATGGACGGAATTCGTTAACGAGAACGCGGACCGATACGCAGGCGCGGCAGCCCTCGCACGCAGGCCGATAGGCAATCGATTGGCTGCGCCGAAAGCCGCCGTGGGTCAGCAGCTCATTGAGTTCCGGCGCGCGCTCGCCGACGAGATGGGTAAAGACTTTTCGTTCTTCCCTGTCCGGCAGGTAGGGACAGGGAGAAGGAGCAGTCAGATAGAATTGCGGCGTGTCTCGTGGATGATGGGTCACAGCCGGTCAATCCTGTAGCAATCCGAACGTCTATTTTAAAACGCCTGCCGATCGGCTTTCAACGTGGCCGCGCGACCAGCGTTATTGATGATGATAGCACCCACGACCATATCGTGAAGCAACCTGCGGCGTTTGTTGAAAAACGGCACCAGCAGGACCAACGGCGTCAGTGCCGAAACGGAAATCCAAAACGCGATCACATGGACCGCTCCGAGCAGAGAGTAGCTCGGGGCGCCGTACCAGGTGCGCATTTCAATCTCCATTGCGCGCATGCCCATGGTCGCGGATGCCGGGCTGCCCAAAGTCGCACCGTAATAGACCAGCGCCCATATTATGGTTGCGGGGCTGAGAAACCAGAACAGCACCAGGCCCAGGCCGAACGTGAGCAAGCCAAAAACCAGGATGAATATGGCGGCCAGCACGATTGGTGCAATCACGATAAAAATATCGATGAAAAAAGCCACAACCCGGCGCGCCAGGACGCCTTCGAAAAGCTCCGGCATCGAATCGGGATCGTAGGCGTGCGGCTTTAGCTCAATCGAGACGCCAATCTTTCTGGGTTCGCTCTCAGGCATGCGGCCGGCCCCCTTGCGCTGGCGGTTCGCCCCATAAAAATGGGCGCAAGGACGATAATGCGCAAGAGGTCTTAACTCCTCATGGTGAGGAGGCGCATCTGGCGCCGTCTCGAACCATGAGGCCGTGGACTTACCAAACGCGATTGCC
>DATAIA010000167.1:0-2878 GCA_036262895.1 Xanthobacteraceae bacterium | reverse complement strand
CTTAGCGCCCCCGGCACCCTCACCCTACATGATGTAGGGGCTGGAGGCCGCGCCCTTGTTTCGCGCGACGCCATGCGCGCCGGCGCCATCGGCCTGGCTCCCGGAGAAAACACAGAGCGCGACCTGAGCTGGCAAGACTGGACCGTCCCGAATGATATGTCCGAAGACGGCAAGCTCCTCCTGTTCGTGGAGGCAGGCGAGGCGGGCGGTGGGGAATACGCATGCTTTCTTCGGAATACAAACGGGGCATCTGCCGTGCGTTTGGGCGAGGGATTGGCAGTCGCGCTGTCACCCGATAACAAATGGGCTCTTGTCCTTCGCCAGAATTTGTCGCCTCCAGAATTCGCCTTGCTTCCCACTGGGGTGGGTCAGGAACGAATGTTGCCGACCGGCAATGTCATTCCTAACTCTGGCCAGTTCTTTCCCGATTCCAAACGCCTCCTGTTTTTCGGCCACGAACCCGGTCATGCATCCCGGGTTTATGTTATGGACCTTAACGCTGGACAGCCGCGTCCGATAACTCCCGAAGGATTCAGGTTGGGGCCGAATTCGCACTCTGTTTCCCCCGATGGAAAACTTGTCGCAGCAGTCGCAAGCGACGGCGTTGCGCTGGTTCCAACCGAGGGTGGCCAGCCCCAACTCCTTCCCGGTACGCAATCCGGCGATATACCTTTGCGCTGGGCGAACGACCCCGGCACATTGTTTATCGGAAAACGTGGGGAGACCTCCTGCCCCGTGTGGCGAGTGAACGTCCAGACTGGCACCAGGACAGCCTGGAAGACGTTCAGTCCGTCGGACGTAGCCGGTGTGGTGGGAGTCGCGTGTCCTCGCCTGGCGGCTGACGAACAGCATTACGTGTTCGGCTACGTCCGCAACCTCTCCGATCTATTTCTCGTGGAGCACCTGAAGTAAGCGCACAAACGCTGCTCGTTTTTCGCTACGTCCGTCCCACGCGCGAATCCGAAGGAAAACGATACTATTTGCTCCCATGGTCTTCTGTGAGGACACGTTGAGCGTTACCTTGGACAGTACCTGTTCCAAGTAAGCTGCAGAAACTGACTTTCGTTCCCACCTGACCTTATTTTTTCTCGCTGTCGCTCGTCGCCATGGTTGCCGTTTTCGCAGCTTCCCCCGCGCCGCCCACAGGAATCATGGCGTGCTCATACGGAGTCCCCGCCCACATCATGTAAGGCTTGGTCGGATCGGCATCCGCGGTGGCGGGGAGGCCGAGCGACTTCGATGGCGGCCCCACAACCATGATGTGCGGACCCGTGACCACCCAATGATTGTCGGCGGCCTTCGCGGTCGCGTACGGGTCGGTGTTGCTCGCGCCGCGATCGCCGCGAAGCATGTAGGCTAAGCCCAGCTTGTCAGGCGGATTCTCATGCTTCGAGTAGGCCTCAAAGAAAGCCACGCTGTTCGCGTCCGCGCACATGGGATTATCCAACACCAGCATGCAGGTGAAGCCGTTCTTGCTATCTCGAAGCGTCTTCATTTTCCCGTCCTTGTCCATACGCGCAACCCCGGCGTCTTTGGCCATGGATTTCGGAGCGGCGGCGAGCGATTTGGCCGTATATTGAGCGTCTGAAAGCTCGCCTTTTTTCGTTGTAGATTTTGCCGGTGTCTTTTCCTGTGCCGCAGCAAAGCTGGCCATCAGGAGCAGTGAAATTGCCACGCTGATCTTAGTGGAGCGCATACTCACCTCCGTCATATCTGCAAAAGCTTTCTGGCTTGCTTCCCGAATGCGGCAGCATTTTACTGCATCCAGGCGAGAATCTTAACTTTAACGATTGACTCGGGTGGAAAAACTGACGCTCTCATCATCATCAATCCTGCTTTACCGACAACCGGCTAACCGGGAAGTAATGAGAAGAGTCCTTTTTTGACAGGCCGACTTAGCCCATCACGAGGCCCTCGATGTCGTGCTTCTGCGTGACTGGGACAAGTTTCTCAACGATGCGGCAGATGAGGTGTTCGCGCACCTGCTGCGGCAGGCTGTCGTAGTAATCCTGCGTCACCATTAGATCGTGCAGCTTGTCGTGACCGGCCCCGGGCGCATCCACGCCGATGACGAGCACCGGGCGCGCGATCGGTGATCCGTGTGGCGTCCCGCGATGAACGGTCAACGCCGACCGGCACGACATGTCTCCCATCTGCGGCAACTTCCGCACCGCCCGCTCCTCGAACCGCGGCCAAAGCTCCTTGGCGGGAAACATCTCGTGGTTCCAACCGCGACCATCGTCCCACTGCGTGCCGTGAGCGACTTCAAACAGTCCCATGTCCTCCGTGACATCGACACCGGTGAGGTTGAAGGCGAGCGACGTGATGCGATGTTCAATGTACGACTGCGGCGGCGACGGGAAGTCCCTGTGCCAAGGCTGCAGCTTGGCGCCCTGGAACGGCACGTCGAACCCGATCTCCACGATCTTGTACTCCGGACCGAGTACGCGTTCGCACATGGCGACGAACCACGGATGCGTGGCCAGTTCGGCAAACCCGCTGATCGCTTGCGGATGCACTTCTACATACCACCGCCGCGGGCCACGGCCAACTGTTCCTCCCGGACGCTGGATCGCCTGCCAAAACGCCGTCATCATGTCTTCGCGCATCTGCTCGATGAATTCGCGCGAGAATGCGCCCTTGCGGGCGATAATCCCATCCCGTTGCAGAGTCTGAATGTCGGAATCAATGCTGTCGGGCAGAACGCTTTCAGCGCTTCGATGCAATGCCATATCCGGTCCTTCCAACTGTTGGATGCGCGCCACGCGACTACTTTGCCTCCAGGCTTTTCAGAGCACACCAGCGGATTGCGAGCCAATCGGGTTCCTTGGACTCTTCATCTCGGCCACTCTGCTGCCTGCGTTCTCCTGAGTAGCGG
>DATAIA010000166.1:0-3083 GCA_036262895.1 Xanthobacteraceae bacterium | reverse complement strand
AGAGGCAAGCGCTGCGACCATTGCATCGGCAGCCGGCTGCATCAGCTTGCAATGGAAGGGAGCGGATACCGGCAGCAGCATGGCACGCTTTGCGCCTTTTGCCTTTGCAATCTCGATCGCGCGATCGACCGCAGCCTTATCGCCGGAAATGACGACCTGACCACCGCCGTTATCGTTTGCGGCCTGGCAGACCTGACCCTGGCTCGCTTCGGCAGCCGCGGCAGCAGCCGCATCAAATTCCAACCCGATCAAGGCTGCCATCGCGCCGGCTCCAACCGGAACCGCGCTCTGCATCGCACGACCGCGCGTGCGCAACAACCGGGCCGTATCGGCCAAAGTGAAGGTACGGGCTGCGGCCAGTGCGGAATATTCGCCTAGCGAATGTCCCGCTACGAACGCAGCATCGCATTCCAGCTTAATGCCGGCCTCGGTTTGGAGCACGCGCATGGTTGCAAGCGAAACCGCCATCAAAGCCGGCTGCGCATTCTCGGTGAGGGTCAAGGTTTCCAGCGGACCGTCCCACATGGTGGCCGTGAGCTTTTGGCCAAGGGCCTCATCGACTTCATCGAACACCTGGCGTGCGACGGGGAAAGTCTCGGCTAGAGCCTTTCCCATGCCGACCGCCTGACTTCCCTGTCCTGGAAACACAAACGCAATAGACATTCCGCTCCCCCAAAAATGCCGGGCCGTAAGACACCGCGGCATGGGCGATGTCAAGAACGGTACGAAATTGACGAACAATCAATCGAAAAGCTTCGGCCGTGCACCGTTTCCGCCAAATGATACGGTTAATGAGGCTGCCAAAGGCCAAATGCAACCTGTGCGGTTAATTTCGCAATTCCATCTACGAACGTCGGAATGAGCACACTGGACTGCTGCAGCTTGTATTTCGGCCCAAACTGCGTATAACCGCGGCCATTCCGCTCGATCCCGGCTGGGAGCTGAACGGACG
Source organism: Xanthobacteraceae bacterium (assembly GCA_036262895.1). Lineage (GTDB taxonomy): Bacteria > Pseudomonadota > Alphaproteobacteria > Rhizobiales > Xanthobacteraceae > AP-16. The sequence continues at coordinate 2,131 of DATAIA010000166.1, read as the reverse complement.
GTCGCATTAGCGATAGGGCCGATCGGCCCGACGTCCCGTGTTTCCACCTTCTGAGCGTTCGAGCCTTTCCCGAAGGGCTCGAGGGGCTTAGCGCCGGGTGCGGATGTGAACCACGGGAAAGGCACCTAAAGCATGTCGCTTTACGAACACGTCTACTTGGCGCGCCAGGACGTTACGGCGCAACAGGTTGAAGAACTGACTGCCCAATATAAGGGCGTTATCGAACAGATGGGCGGGAAGGTCTCGAAGACCGAATATTGGGGCGTAAAGTCCCTCGCCTACCGCATCCGTAAAAATCGCAAAGCGCACCTCACGCTGTTCAATATCGACGCCCCTCCGGCTGCGCTAGCGGAAGTCGAGCGTCAGATGCGCTTGAACGAAGACATCCTGCGTTACATGACGGTCCGCGTCAGTGAGCTGGAAGAAGGTCCGTCGGCAATGATGCGCAAGGCCGATCGGGATCGTGACCGCGACGAGCGTCGCGGCGAGCGTCGCCGTGATCGCGGCCCGCGTGATGATGATTCCGGTGTGGAGTAAAGACCATGAGTTTCTCGCAATCGACCTCCCGCCGGCCGTTTTTCCGTCGTCGCAAGACCTGCCCGTTCACCGGAACGAATGCGCCGAAGATCGACTACAAAGACGTGAAGTTGCTGCAACGGTACATTTCCGAGCGCGGCAAGATCGTGCCGAGCCGGATCACAGCCGTTTCGGCAAAGAAGCAGCGCGAGCTTTCACAAGCAATCAAGCGCGCGCGGTTTTTGGGACTTCTCCCGTTCGTGATCCACTAATCACGAACCATTGATGGTTGGGACGGACAAGCTCCGCCTCTAACCGCTCCAACAGAAACTAGCGACAGCCTTCCGGATTGACCAAAAATCCGGTGGCCCGCTAGGGGCGGGACAGCTGATGGTACAGATTATCCTGATTGGCATTGCGGCCGGGTTTGCGGCGGCGCTGTTATTTGCGTCGGTCGTGTCCGGCTCGTTCCTTTCCATTCTGCTGTTCTATCTTGCACCTCTGCCGGTGATGATCGCCGCGCTTGGCTGGAGCCATTTGTCCGGCCTCATCGCGGCAGTCGTTGCCGCACTGGGGCTTGCTGTTGCATTCGGCGGATTTCTGTTTGCGGCGTTTCTCGTCGGCGTCGGTCTGCCGGCATGGTGGCTCAGTTATCTCGCGATGCTCAGCCGGCCTGTCGATCCTGCATCGCCCGACCATCGCGAGTGGTACCCCATTGGTCGTCTTGTCGTCTGGTGCGCCATTCTCGGTATGCTTGTCGTGGCAATGGCCATTCCGAATTTTGGCTTCGATGCGGACAGCTTCCGCACGGGCCTGAAGCAAGCATTCGAACGCATTGTCCGGATTGAGACATCCAGAGCAGACGGAAATTTCCCGATTGATCTCGATTTTCTGGTGCTGGTGATCCCGCCGATGGCGGCGACGCTCTCGACCATCACCAATAGCGGTAATCTTTGGCTTGCCGCACGTGTCGTAAATGTTTCCGGCCTGTTGCGACGACCGTGGCCGGATATTTCCGCTATGAAGTTTCCGACTTACGCGCCGGCGATCCTTGCGGCGGCGTTGGCCCTGACCTTTGCGCCTTTGTTTGGAAGCTTGATCGGCAAAAGTTTCTCTGGGCCGGCGAATTATGCTCCGAGCCTCATCAACATCATGGCTGGTGTGCTCGCCGCCAGCATGCTGATGGCGTACGCGCTTTTGGGATTTGCAGTCATCCATGCATTGACGCGCTGGATGAGCAACCGCACCCTCATTCTAACCGGCCTCTATATTGGTTTTTTGCTTACTGGCGTCGCATTCCCCGGATGGCCGATGCTGCTGATGGCACTCGTTGGCCTCCTCGATACCGTGCTCGATCTGCGCGGCCGCATGGCGCGCCACCACGGACCGCCTGCCACGGGAACCTGATTTGTCACCTTCAACCCCTTAACAGAGAAACGGAGAAAAACGATGGAAGTGATCTTACTTGAGCGCGTCGCGAAGCTCGGCCAGATGGGCGAAACAGTTCGCGTCAAGGACGGCTTTGCCCGCAATTTTCTGCTGCCAAAGGGCAAGGCTCTGCGCGCCACCAAAGAAAACAAAGCGCGTTTCGATTCAATGCGCTCACAACTTGAGG
>DATAIA010000165.1:0-17797 GCA_036262895.1 Xanthobacteraceae bacterium | reverse complement strand
AGGCCTGGAGCATGACCAGGACACCCACGAGGCACGCCAGAGCGATCGAGTGCCAGAATACGAAGCGAAGAATGGACCCTTCGTGACCGAACCAGTTGGTTGCGGTCGAGGCGACCACGATCGATTGGGCATCGATCATTTTACCCATGACGCCGCCTGAGGAGTTGGCGGCAGACATCAGGACCGGGTTGAGCCCGAGCTGCTCGGACGTGATCTTCTGCAAATTGCCGAAAAGGACGTTCGAGGCAGTATCAGATCCGGTCAGAGCCACGCCCAACCACCCGAGCAGGGTGCCGAAGAACGGATAGAGCACTCCGGTTGCGGCGAAGGCGAGGCCCAGGGTGGCGTCAATTCCCGATAGCCGGGTCAGCGTGCCGATCGCCAGCATTGCCGAGATTGTGACAAGCGAGTAGGCGCAGACTTTGATGGTCTTGCCATATTCGGTCACCAGGCGAGCGGGCGAGAAGCCCATGAACAGGCCGGAAATGATTGCAGCAATCAGCATTCCCGATCCTGTGTAGCTGAGCCACGTAAACGAGAACACCGCAGCTTCCGGCGTTGCCTTTGCGGCAACCGGCGGGACTTTGTTGATCATGTTGTGGAGCTCGGGAACCGGGTAGTTCCAGGTGGCGAATGGATTGACGGTAGCCTTGAACCAGCCGGTTCCCCAAATCAGGAGAATGGCGCACACGATGATCCAGGGCGTGACCGCCTTCCAAATCTGCTCACTGGTCGGCTTTCCGGTCCGCGTCGCAGCAGCCGGTTTCGTGCCCGCGGAAGCGTCATGGCTTCGCAGAGCGGGGGAGGTCCATATTTCCCGTGGCTGCCAGATCTGGAGGAATCCAATCAGGCAAGCCATGGAAATCAGAGACGCTCCGATATCCACGATCCATGGATTGATGTAGTTCGAAATGAGGAATTGCGGCACGGCGAAGGAAACGCCGCAAACCAGGATCGCCGGCCAGATGGCCATCATGCCGCGCCATCCGGCGAAGGCCCAGATCAGCCAGAACGGAACGATCAGCGAAAAGAATGGGAGCTGCCGGCCGACCATTGCGCCGAGCACATAAGGGTCAAGTCCTGTGACACTGGCAAGACCAGCAATCGGCGTACCGAGTGCACCATAAGCAACCGGGGCGGTGTTGGCGATCAGCGACAGGCCCGAAGCGGCCAGTGGGGAGAAGCCAAGCCCGATCAGAATGGCGCCGGTGACAGCAACGGGGGTGCCGAAGCCCGACGCGCCTTCAAAGAAGGCACCAAACGAGAATGCGATCAGCAGAAGCTGCAACCGGCGATCGGAGGTGACACCCCCGATGGTGGTTTGCAGGGTTTCGAAGGCGCCTTTCTCGACCGTTAGCCGGTAGAGGAAGATGACGTTGAGCACGATCCAGCCAATTGGGAAAAAGCCGGTCACTGCGCCAAGAACGGTTGCCCGCAGCGACATTCCGGCCGGCATCGTGAAAAAGTAGATTGCGACCACATTAGCCACAACAAGGGCAATGAGTGCAGCGATGTGCGCCTTCACTTTGTTGGAGGCAATCAGGAGGAGAAGCGTTACCACCGGAAGGGCGGCAGCGATCGTCGACAACACGGCGCTGTTGAAGGGGTTATAGACTTGGTTCCACATGGCGTTTCCCTGTTTGACTATGGCGTGCCGCTTTTTGCGGCAATCTTCTCGAACGATAAACGCGGCTGCCGCGCTGGGATCCGCTAATCCCTCGCCCGCTGATAAGATTCTCATCCCTATTTTAATGCGATGGCGCTTAAGTTCCTATCGTTGTTACGTCGGGTTCACAGGAACTTAGTCACTGTCAAAATGCCTACCGGAAGGGTACAGCCCAGCTTTGACGAGAGCGCGTGGGCTGTCTTGAACCCGTTCCGGGGGCGGAGCTATGGATTTGATCGGAAAAATGCTGTCGAATTGGCATAAGTAAAGACGTCTACCCGCCCGGAAATTTGCTCTCCACACTCTGGTGATCCGAAAACCCTCGGGGTTAAATAGCGGTCAGACCCGCGGTGGGGAGATTAGAGGAATTTGTTATGCCGATTGTAAACCGGATCGCCGATATGCACGCCGACCTTGCAGCCTGGCGGCAGGATCTGCATGCCCATCCCGAATTGGACTTCGAGGTTCATCGCACGGCGGCCTCCGTTGCGGAGAAACTGAAGGCCTTCGGATGCGATGAGGTGATATCGGGTATCGGCCGTACGGGTGTCGTCGGCGTCATAAAGGGACAAAAAAAGGGTTCCCGTAAAGTGATCGGATTGAGGGCTGATATGGACGCCCTGCCGATCAATGAACAAACCGATCTTCCCTACAAATCGACCGTTCCAGGTCAAATGCACGCGTGTGGCCACGATGGGCATACGACCATGCTGCTTGGAGCGGCCAGATATCTCTCCGAAACGAGGAATTTTGCCGGCACCGCAATCGTCATTTTCCAACCTGCCGAGGAGGGTGGCGGCGGTGGGCGTGAGATGGTGCAGGACGGATTGATGACGCGCTTCGGCATCGAAGAGGTTTATGGAATGCATAACCTGCCGGGGCTGCCGGTTGGGCAGTTCGGCATCCGGCCTGGTCCGATTATGGCCTCAGCGGATAAAATTCGGATTGATATCGAAGGGTGTGGCACCCATGCCGCAAGGCCTCATTTGGGGGTCGATACGATCCTTGTTGGCGCGCAGATCATCAATCAGATCCAATCCATTGTTTCCCGCAATGTCGATCCGCTGAATTCAGCCGTCATATCCATCTCCATGTTTCATGGCGGCGAAATCGATAACGTGATTCCGCAAACAGCCACGCTGGGAGGAACAGCGCGGGCGTTGACGCCGGAAGTCCGTGATCTTCTGGAAAGCAGGTTGCGTGACGTGGTCGAGGGAACGGCGAAGCTCTATGGGGCGACCGCGAAGCTTACTTACAGCAGGAATTATCCGGTCACGATCAATCACCCCAAGCAGACAGAACTGGCGGCCAAGGTGGCGGTTGACGTCGCGGGAACGGAGCGGGTTGAAACCGATTACCCTCCGATGATGGGCGGGGAGGACTTCTCCTTCATGCTGAACGAGCGGCCAGGGGCTTACATTTTCTGTGGCAATGGCTCGTCAGCGGGCCTTCACCACCCCGCCTACAACTTTGACGATGAGGCGCTTGCCATTGGCGCATCCTATTGGGCGCGTCTTGTGGAAACTGCAATGCCGGGCGTGTGAAGTGAGCCGATCCGGCTCCTATTGAGCGCTTTCAATCTGATTTTCAGCGCTCGGAGCAGGGACGTCGGCCATGATGGCAGGCCTCCCCGAGAGCAGTTCTGTAAAGCGTCCTTCAAGGCCGCGCCAGTAGGCGAAGTCGTTGAACCGCGATCCTTCGAGAGCGGCGATAGCGACCGCTGAGAGGAACGGCAGGCTCTGAAGGCCGAGGACTGCGGCGAAGATATTAATTTCCCGGATACGCTCGTGATTGGTTGCAAGCAGGGTCACTGCGCCAACCACCAGCAATCCTCCCAGAACAGCTTCCCAGAACGCTTGAAATTCAAGCCCTTTGCGGACGGAGCCGCCCTTAGCGGTGCGCACGAAGGGGAGGTGATCCTTAATGATGCCATCGCAAACGGCTTTTGCGACGGTCCATTGCAGCGACATGGCTGCAAACATGGCCGCCAGCATCTGGCCCAGTGGGATCCGCACGCGCAGGCGATAGATCGCGATGAAATGAACGATCGAAAGTACGAACGAGGCCACGATCGGCAAAGTGAGGATCTTATCGGGAATGGCGATGCCGACGAACGCGACAAACGGCACCCACATCAAATTGAGGATCGCAACCGCCACGCCGACACTTTCCGCTCCGAGCCAGCTCAACCAGCCGACCGCGAATTCCCGGACCTGATAGCCGGCGAGCAGGCTTGCCCCAGGCAGCATGCGGCGCCAGTGCTTCCGCATAATTTGAGCGCCGCCATAGGCCCACCGGTGCCGTTGTTTTTTGAACGATTCATAGGTGTCCGGCAGCAGTCCCCAGCCGTAACGGCGATTGGTGTAATGCGCGCGCCAGCCGCATTCGAGAATGGCGAGGCCGAGATCGGTGTCTTCGCAAATGGTGTCGCTCGACCATCCGCCGGCATCCTCGAGGGCATCGCGCCTGATCAGGCACATCGTTCCATGCACGACGATGGCGTTCTTCTCGTTCCGCTGCACCATTCCGCCATCGAAGAATCCGGCATATTCGCCATTCATCGCGTGATGCATCAGGCTCCGCTCCATGTCGCGATGATCTTGCGGCGCCTGGACAATGCCGACCTGCGGATCGATGAAAGCAGGCATCAAGTCTTTGAGCCAGTTTGGATGGACGGCATAATCGGCATCAAGAATACCGATCACTTCGGCATCCTCGGCTGTATGAGCAAGAGCCAGACGAAGTGCGCCCGCTTTAAAGCCGGCAAGGTTCTGGACGTTGATGAATTTGAATCGATCGCCCAGAACGCGGCAGTAATCCTCGATCGGCTGCCAGAATGCGGGGTCAGGCGTGTTGTTGATGACAACCACGCATTCGTAATTGGGGTAATCAAGCCGGGCTACCGCATCGAGCGTCAGCTTGAGCATCTCCGGCGGCTCGCGGTAGGCCGGAATATGGATGGATACTTTGGGTGCGTAGCCCTCGACTCCCGCCGCGTCTGAACGGAGTAGCCGAGCAGGTTTCGTTCCAAACGCAATTGCCGCAATCTCTTCAAGCCGATAGATCGCGATCAGAACAAGCGGGATCAGCAGCATCAGGCCGAGGCCCAGGGCAAATGCAGCGCCCGGAACGAAATAGTGGCCGTTCCAATAGGCAAATACTGCGCCGCACCAGGCGCCGATCGCGTGAACGGAAATCGCAAGCACTGCGGCTTGCCCGAGTGTCACGCCCGCCAAACCCAGAATGGGGAGGGACAGCAGAAAACCAATGAGCACGGCAACGCCGGCGCTTTTCCAATGATCGTTTTCAACGATCGCGCCACTCCAGTTGAATTTCATCTGGCGCGAGGCATCAAACAGCCCCCAGTAGGGACCGACACTACCTTCATTGACCTTCCAGGGCTGATCAATGGCCTCGATAATGTTGTAATCGATGCCCATCGCCTCGGCGTGGGAGATAAAATCCCGCACCACAACGGCCTGTTCCCTCGAGCCAGGATTGGCGGCTTGGCGATTGTAGCCCGCGCTTGGCCAGCCGAATTCCGCGATCACAATCCGCTTGCCGGCATATTCTTGGCGTAGCCGGTTGTAGATCCGAATAGCCTGATCAGTGGCCTGAGTATCCGGAAGGCCTTCCCAGTATGGCAGTACGTGGGCGGCAATGAAGTCGACAGAGCGCGTCAGGTCTTGCAGTTCGCTATGATTGTCGCTCCCGCGGTCCAGGAAATTCCGATCCTTGTCCAGCCAGACAGAGTAGATCTCACCGGTCGTGACGGGAACCTGAACTTCGCGCTTAACGAACTGGATGAGCTTGATGAGATCGCCGACAGGTTTTTCTTTGACTTTTTCTCTGATGACCTCGGGCTTCGCCCCGGTCAGTCCCAGGTCGGCAACACGCTTCTCGTAGTCTTTCTGGCTGAGGAAGTCGCCGCGGTAGACCGTTTCGTTCCCAACGATCACGCCGTTAACATTATGATACTTTTTAGCGAGGGCTATTGCTGAGCGGATTTCCCGCTCGTTGCGTTTGTCATCAGTGTCGATCCACGCCCCAATCGTGACCTTAAGGCCGAATTCCTCGGCAATGGCCGGCACCAGTTCCGCCCCTCCCGTTGAGGAGTAAGTGCGGACGGCGCGGGTATAGGGGGCAATCAGCTTTAGATCAGCGCGGATTTGTTCAGCAGTGACCTTGTTGCCGGAATCCGGGTGATAGGAACTGGTGAAGGGGGAGTAGGAAACGCTGGCGAGCTGGCCGTTGATATTAGGGGCAGCCGACTGACGATTGGCCGTAGCCCAAATACCTGCGTGCACGCACGCAACGAGCGCGACAATTGCAGCGACAAGGCGCATCTACGTTACTCAAATGGGGCTGAAAGCCGAGAGCCGAACCCGTCCCCTGGATTCGAGCGAGGCATAACTGCTTTCTGCAGAATACCTCGGCGTGGGGTGTAACTCAAATAGTGTTCGCTCATGACGTTTTTGGGGCAGGAACGGACACCATCAAATAAACTCATCTACTGATTGGAAGTTCCGGGTGTGGCGCTTGGGGTAGGAACGGCCGAAACTGCGGGAGGCAGGCTCGGATTGTTCCAGCAGGCGGCTACACGGTCTTCCAACTTCTCCGCTAACTTAGGATCGATGCTCCCTTGTCGCACAACGCACCTGAACGTGATCTGAATGTGGTTGCCGGGGCAGCCAAACCGATCATAGAGGTCAAGGTGACGGAAGGCCGTATCGAGGTCGTCGCGCCATAAGAGATTAATAACCCGGCGCCCCATCCAGACGCATTCGGGGTTTGCCGCAGCCGAGTGGCCCAGCGCCCGGGCGGCTTCAGCATACTCATCAACCCTCTTTTTCTCATCCTTGCCAGCATCAGCAGGCTTATCGGTCTGCGGCTTTTGGCCCTGATCCTGGGCCTTCTGATCGGGAGGGTTTTGGGCAAGCACCGCGCTCATGGCGCCAACGGCGACTGCGGTACCGAGCAACACTGCAAAAATGCGGGTACTAAACGAGGACATGGGGGCCAGATAGTCGTCAGCGACCGAGTGAAAGTTTACCAAAGCGAGCCACCGGAATCGGTCGGTATTACGGCACTCAAAGCGTTAAAAGTCCCTTTGGATTTGACTGAAGTTAAGTGCTTTGTCCAGCGGTTGTCCCGGTTATGGTTGTCGGACCGGCCCGAAGGCGACCCCGGCCACCCGTGATACAAATTTCCGCAGAGCCGGAATGGTGAATTCGTGTTAGGCAGGGGTGCCGGCGGCGACTGTCATCCGCAGGGTTGGGACCCTATCTTTAAAGGTCGTGATGCGCGTCGGATTTGCTTACTTCGCTGGGGTTGTTTCGGCTGTTATTGCAGCGTGGTGGTGGCTTGGGGCGGGTGTCACCATGCCGCCGTCGCCGCTCAAAGACGGTGAAAAGCTTTATTGTGTCTCCTACACCCCATTTCGGGGCTTGGAAACGCCGCTTGATCGCTCAACCCGGGCGGATCCGAAACGTATCGATGAAGATTTTTCGCGCCTTTCACGTCTGACCAATTGTGTGCGGACCTATTCAACCGACCTTGGTCTTGACCAGGTGGCGGAAATTGCCGGGCGTCACGGCCTGAAGGTCATTCAGGGCTTGTGGTTGGGCCGAGAGGCGGACCGTAACCGGCGCGAAATCGAAATGGCCATCGACCTGGCAAAACGCTACCCGAACGTCATTCAATCGATTGTGGTTGGAAATGAAGTGCTTCTCCGGGGCGAGATGTCGGCAATGGATCTCGCCGGTATTATCAAGCAGGTGAAGGCGCGTGTTTCCGTCCCCGTCACTTATGCTGATGTGTGGGAGTTCTGGCTCCGCAACCGCGAACTCTACGACGCAGTCGATTTCGTCACGATTCACATATTGCCTTATTGGGAAGACTTTCCGATCGCGGCCAGGGACGCCGCCGCGCACATTGCAAGCATCCGGCGCATGGTGGCGACGCGCTTCCCCGACAAGGAAATCCTGATTGGCGAAACCGGTTGGCCGAGCGCCGGCCGGATGCGGGAAGGGGCATTGCCCTCACCGGCAAATCAGGCGCATGTCATTCACGAACTTCTCGCCATCGCAAAAGCCGAGAAATTCAATGTCAACGTCATTGAAGCCTTCGACCAGCCGTGGAAGCGGCAGCTTGAAGGCACTGTCGGCGGCCACTGGGGCTTTCTCGATGGAGACGCCAGAGAATTCAAATTCCAATGGGGCGAGCCGGTTTCGAACCATCCACGATGGCGCCAGCAAGCGGCAATTGGTGTTGCGCTTGCGGCATTCGTTTTTGCGGCAGCGGCAGCTTCGGTCGGCAGACTGAAAAAGTCACCCGATGAGCCGGTTCATCGCCTATGGATTGCCGTCGCCTTCATCGCACTTATATCTGGCAGTTTGACCGGTTTGGCCATTGAGGCCGTTCCATTGGAAAGCCTGGGAATCGGCGGATGGTCGACAAACCTCGCGCTTATTGTCCTCGCAGTGCTTTCGCCCGTTATCTGTTCGATCGCATTGATGCGGCGTGTGTCGATCCCGGCATTTGCAAATGTTCTGGGGCGTCGTGCGGAGCGTTCATTCGATCCGCTTGTCATGACGCTTGGGATGTTGTTCGTTGCGCTGACAATTGCGGCGGTGGCGCTTGCGCTGGGCCTCCTGTTTGATCCTCGCTACCGGGATTTTCCCTTTGCCGCGATGACCGCGGCAACAGTTCCATTTCTTGTTCTGGCTTGGCTCAGTTCGCGGCTTGAAATGCGATCGTTCATTTCAGAGAAAGTCAGCGCGGCGACGTTGATGATTGCTGTTGCCTACATTGTACCCAATGAAAGCTTCGCCAACTGGCAGGCTTTATGGCTTTGCGGCGCGTTTGCTGCTCTTCCAATCGCCTTGCTGCGGAGTTCGCGAAAGCCTGCTGCAACGGCACATCGCAATCAAATTTGACCCTGAGGAACTGGCTCTCAATTCGATTCCGTAACCGGCCGTGCAAAACTTATAATCAACAGTGCGACCGCAAGTGCCGACAGCCCAACGTTATAAAGCACGATCCCAAGCGCCGCGGCTGCAAGACCGATCGCGAATAAAACAATAGATGGCCGGATCAGATTAAGCGCGGCCGCACCAATTGCAATTGATCCAAAAACCCAATGCTGAAAAAGCGCGATCATGGTCCTACGGGTGGCGCATAGCCATGTCTGAAGACCTCCATCGCAGGCCAAGCCGACGGGCGTTTGCTCGATCACGAGATAACGCATGTAAAGCGCGTAACCGACCGCGATAAGCCCGATCGGAATTAAGACGTTCAATTGACGGGCAGTGGGCAGAAACAAGCGGCGCATGGTGATCGATCAATTTTTTAAGATTGCGGACTATGCCGCGAGAGGCGCCCGCAAGCAATGCGTCAGATCATGGCAACAGTGCAACAACTAAGATGGAGCTTTAGGATCAGGAGCCTGCGTTCGGGTGGCGAGCACAATTCCGAGGATAATCAGTGCTAGTCCAATGCCATGATAAAACTGAAATGGTTCGCCAAGGAATATGACGGCAAGGATCACTCCGTAGGGTGCCATCAGATACAAAAATACGCTGGTGATCGACGCGCCGACCTTGGCAATACCGTATTGATAAGCGGAAAAGGCCAGTACCGAGGGTATGAGCGCAAGGCCGGCGATACTGGTCCAGGTCTTGAGATCCGAAGGCCATCCGCCGGATGTCAGTGTCTCCCACAACATCATGGGCGTCAGCATCGCGGTTCCAGCCAAAGAAATGCTGCAAAAGAGGGGGAGCGGCGGCAGTCCGCGCAACGCCTTATGTTTAAGCAGTAGCGAGTAGAGGGCCCAGGAAATTGCCGCAAACACCATAGCGAGATCGCCGCTGTTGAATTTCAGCGTGCGCAGTGTGTCGATATTGCCTCGCAGGACAATCGAGGCGACCCCGAGAAAGGCGAGGGTCACACCGAGACTGCGGAGCAATGATAAAGGCTCACGGTTGATCAGAGCATCGAGCAAAATCACGATCACCGGAGCAGCCATGTAAATCAGCAGGCCGTTGCTTGCGGTTGTCGATTGAAGCGAGCTGTAAACGATACCGCCGCCGATCCAAACGCCCAGCAGTCCGAGCGCTGCGATCACATGAAATGCCGACAGCAACTGACTTGCGTGTCGCCGCAAGCCAGACCATGCAAATGGCAGGAGGATGGCCGAAGCAAGCGTCCATCGCAAATCTGCAAGAGTCCATGGCGTAACCGTCATAACGGTCGCGCGCCCAATGACCGGGTTCAACGCGAACATCAGCGGCATGAGCAACAAAATGGTGTAGGCACGGATGCGGTCGCTGTTCACGAGAATCTCTTGCTGGATATCGATTGGCTGTTTGTCCATCTGCCTGCTTCGGAGATGGAAACATGGATCCAGCCAAGGGAATGTTTATCTCAGTGCGAGGCGCTGACCGTCAAAAACCGCCGGCTGGCACGTAATATTGGCTGCCGATAGTGCGGCGCATAAGCGGGCCGCAGCACCAGCGTTGGCTAACGGACCTGCAATCAGGCGCAATTCCATCCCTGAATTGGCATTTTCGCGGATTGCGACAACGGGCCGAAGTCCCTCGAACAATTGTTCATGGTTGTTTCTGGTGGCAATCCAGAGAGCACGCACAGCATCGATGGTTGCGGCGCTGCCGAGATCGATCCCGAAGTCGGTCTTGGTGGCAATGGAACTGGCCGGGTCTGCATCGTTCTTTGCCGCGGCAAAGGCCGCCGAAATGCGCCCCGATGCAGGCTGCGTCTGAGGAGGGGACTGAGTGAGCGGGGGCGTGACGTCCTTGGGTCGGGCAGGTTCGGTCACGGGCAGAACCGCCGTTGGAACGCCAGATACGCTTGCCCCCATCGTCAGGTCATTGGCGGGAGGTAATGGAGACGCCGCAGGATTGCTTTTTACGGCCGCATTCGCCGTGATCGAACCGGTTACATCGTCGAAATTGCGCTCCAGCAATTTGATGCGGGCTTGCAGTCGATCGCGATCGGCAGCAAGCATCCTGATCGCCTCGGAAAGCCGGCGGGCTTCCAATTCCGCATCGAAGGGATGGGACTGAAGGGAGGAGGATGTGCCTCGAGGCGTATCAGCAACGGCTTTTACGGGCTCGTTGACGGCAACGGTTTGCTGGGAGTCCCCCTGCATATAAAGGGAACCAGCAAACAGCACCGCAGCCGCCAACGCAGACCCACCCCATATGGCAAAAAGCCGGAGGTTTTGTGGGCGCAATGCCGGTTGCTCAAATGGATCGCCGGTGGCGTTCCAGTGTTCCGCCATTTCGGAGGCTCCCCGCGAATCGGATTATTGAAAACATTACCAGAATCCAGCGCATCTTTCTGCGATCCATGGTTGGCAGAAGCGCGCCATTGGATAAAAATCGCCTTCCAGGGCGTGCGGGTGCTTCAACAATAGTGGATCAGGAACATTCAGTGTCTCAATTGCTCGATCAGATCGGCCAAAGAACCTGTCTCGCGGTGGTGCTTGCGGCGGGAGAGGGTACGCGTATGCATTCCGCCCGACCGAAAGTGCTGCACAGTGTTGCCGGACGGACATTGCTCGCCCATGTGTTGAGCGTCATCGACGAGGCGCGTGGGACAGGCAAGGCCATCGTGGTTGGCCCCGACCAAAATGCGGTGACGGCTGAAACCGGAAAGCTTGCCCCCGACGCGAGCATTTTTGTTCAGACTGAACGGCGCGGTACCGCGCATGCGGTGCTTGCGGCGCGTGCGGCGATCGAGCAGGGCTTTGACGATATTCTGGTGATGTTCGGCGATACGCCGCTTGTTCGCGGGGAAACATTGCTCCGCCTGCGCGCTGCACTTGCGCAGGGCGCGACGGTCGCGGTGCTTGGTTTCCGGCCGAATAATCCGACGGGTTATGGCCGTCTTATTGTTCGCGACGGCCGCCTTGTTGCAGTTCGCGAGGAGAACGATGCAAGCGCGGAAGAACGTAAGATTACGTTATGCAATGGCGGGCTGATGGCGCTCGACGGCAGAAAGGCTTTAGCCATTCTTGATCGCATCGACGATCGCAACGCGAAACGAGAGTTCTATCTGACGGACGTTGTTGCCATTGCCGGCGAAATGGGCCTTCAGGCGGTTGTCCTCGAAACCGAGGAGGATGAGGTGCGCGGGATCAACACGCGGGCGCAGCTTGCGGAAGTAGAATATGTCAAACAGCAGCGCTTGCGCCAGGCAGCCCTCGATGCCGGTGTCACGATGGTGGCGCCGGAGACGGTGTTTTTATCCGCGGACACGGTGCTTGGGCGTGATGTGGTGATCGAGCCACATGTGGTGTTTGGATCTGGCGTCATTGTGGAAGAAGGGGCTGTCGTCCATGCTTTCTCCCACATCGAGGGCGCTCACATCGGCAAGGGCGTATCGGTCGGTCCGTTTGCCCGGCTGCGCCCTGGCACTCGTCTTGGAGAGGGGGCGAAGATCGGCAACTTCGTTGAGGTCAAGGCGGCTGTGATCGAAGCCGGCGCGAAGGCGAACCATCTTTCCTATATTGGCGATGCCCGGGTTGGCGAGGGAGCCAATGTGGGGGCAGGCACAATCACCTGTAACTACGATGGTTCGGCCAAGCACAAAACTGATATCGGCAAGGGCGCATTCATCGGATCGAATTCAGCGCTAGTTGCGCCGGTCACTATCGGTGAGGGTGCCTATGTCGGCTCCGGTTCGGTCATTACGGATGACGTTCCTGCGGGCGCTTTGGCGCTTGGACGCGGGCGGCAGGTGAATAAGGAAGGGCGGGCGAAGAGCGGCAAAAAGGGGAAGTGAAACTGGCTTTATATCAAAATGCCCCCACCTCACCCCAACCCTCTCCGCCCCGAAGTTGGGGCGGAGAGGGAGTGCCGTTAGCGCAAGTGTTAAGAGCACAGCCCCGACAACGACTTCAGCCTGACTCCCTCTCTGCCCTTTAGGGCGGAGAGGGTTGGGGTGAGGTGGGTCTTCTTATAGCTTTGTTGGAACCTCCCCCGTGCCAATGTGTTGGATTGACCACCAGCAGCCTGGGTGGGCTTCCGGCGATTTAGCTCTGTCTGACACAAGACGATATGCATTTTGATTTCATATCAATATAAGCCCGGCTTAAACGATGAAGTACCGTTGAGCTGAGGGAGGCACCCGCCGCATGTGTGGGATTGTCGGGATTTTGGGACGCGAACCGGTCGCCGTCCATCTAGTCGATGCGCTCAAGCGCCTGGAGTATCGGGGATACGATTCCGCGGGGATTGCCACTCTTGAGGCGGGCCATCTCGCCCGCAGGCGGGCCGAAGGCAAACTCAAGAACCTGGAGAAACGACTCGAAGGCGACCCGCTCGACGGCACGATCGGTATCGGACACACCCGCTGGGCGACGCATGGCCGCCCAAACGAGATCAACGCCCACCCCCATGCGACGGATAAGGTTGCCGTCGTTCATAACGGCATTATCGAGAATTTCCGCGAGCTGCGGACCGAGCTCGAATCTCAAGGCGCGATATTCAAAACGGATACTGACACGGAAGTAATTGCGCATCTCGTCAGTGCACAACTGAATAAAGGCTCAATGCCGGTCGAAGCGGTGGCTTTGGCGTTGCCGCGGCTTCGCGGCGCATTTGCGCTCGCATTTTTATTCGATGGCGAAGAGGATTTGTTGATCGGCGCGCGCAAGGGTTCTCCGCTTGCGGTCGGCTACGGCAGCGACGAGATGTATCTTGGTTCAGATGCAATTGCGCTTGCGCCCTTCACCGACACGATCAGTTATTTGGAGGACGGCGACTGGGTTGTTGTGCGGCGTAATGGCGTCGAGGTCCGCGATGTATCTGGGAACATCGTGCAACGGCCGATCATCAAGTCAACAGCCTCTGCCTTTTTGGTCGATAAAGGCAATCATCGCCATTTCATGGCAAAAGAAATTCACGAGCAGCCTGAAGTGGTCGGCCATACGCTCGCCAATTATCTCGATATGACGGCCGAGAAGGTTGCGCTCCCGATGGAGCTTCCGTTCGACTTTCGTGAGATCGAGCGCATCGCTATTTCAGCCTGCGGCACCGCTTATTATGCGGGCCTGATCGCAAAATATTGGTTTGAGCAGTTTGCCCGACTACCCGTCGAAATCGACGTGGCTTCGGAGTTTCGCTACAGGGAAGCCCCCTTACGCAAGGGTGACCTTTCCGTGTTCGTATCGCAGTCGGGCGAGACTGCCGATACACTCGCTTCATTGCGATATGCGAAAGAGCAAGGACAGCATGTGCTGTCCATCGTCAATGTTCCCTCCTCGACCATCGCGCGCGAAAGCGATGTGGTGATGCGAACGCTGGCCGGTCCCGAGATTGGTGTTGCATCCACCAAAGCTTTCACCTGTCAGCTTGCGGCCTTGTTATGTCTTGCCATGGCAGCGGGCCGCGCCCGGGGCGTACTATCTGAAGCCGACGAGCGCCAGCTTGTCAGGAATTTGATTGGCGTGCCCGGCCACATGGCAGAGGCGCTGGCTCTTGAGCCCGAGATCGAACACTTATCTCGCGAATTAGCAAACAGCAGGGACGTTCTCTACCTCGGCCGCGGAACCAGCTATCCGTTGGCGCTAGAAGGGGCGCTCAAGCTCAAGGAGATTTCTTACATCCATGCCGAAGGCTATGCGGCGGGCGAACTCAAGCATGGACCGATTGCGCTGATTGACGAGGCAATGCCTGTGATCGTGATCGCGCCGCACGATCGCGTCTTTGAAAAGACCATGTCGAATATGCAGGAGGTTGCGGCCCGGGGCGGACGTATCATTCTTTTGACGGATAAAAAGGGTGCACATGAGGCATCGATCGAGACCGCCGCGACCCTCACATTGCCGGACATGCCGGCAAGCATAACGCCGCTGGTTTATGCCATCCCCGCGCAATTAATTGCCTATCATACTGCGGTCATGATGGGGACCGACGTTGACCAGCCGCGGAACCTCGCAAAGTCGGTGACGGTGGAGTGAGGCTGTTGGGGTGTGGAAGCGTGGGTTGAGCGTCCAGCGAAACCCACCATTTTTGTATCCGGACATTTGATGGGTTTCGCTTCGCTGCCCCTCCTAAGGGGTTCGGTGCGGTATCGCGCCTTTGCTCACGCTTCCCGCAATCCCGTCGCGATAGCCTCAGTAGCAACATCTCTCTATAATGCGGACAACATCCGCCATCCTTCGAGCTCTGGTTCTGAGGATCAAGGCGGCTGACAAGCGGCGGAACCACCCTAGCGAGTATCGAAATGATAAGCTCCGAACAACCCGGTGTGGACCGGCAATTGCCGCTAGGCGGCGAGGCAGGACATGGCGGGGCCCATACCGGCATGGGTGGCCGACTCAGGAAGTACTTTCTCACTGGGCTGGTGGTTGCTGGTCCGGTCGCGATCACGATTTATCTGACCTGGGCCTTTGTGACCTGGGTTGATGACCTTGTCCGTCCGTTTATTCCGGTCGCGTATCGTCCAGAAACCTACCTGCCGGTCAAAATACCCGGCTTTGGTCTGATCATCGCGTTTGTGGTTTTGACCTCCCTTGGTTTCCTCACGGCAAACTTGGTTGGCCGCAAACTGTTTGAGTTCGGTGAGAAGCTGCTTGAACGCATGCCGATTGTCCGTCCCCTTTACAAAGGGCTCAAGCAGGTCTTCGAGACCTTGTTTTCACAATCGGGCGCCACATTTCGCAAGGTCGGGCTCGTCGAATTCCCTGCTCCCGGCATGTGGTCACTGGTATTTCTCTCAACGCCACCAGGCGACGACATCACTGCGCTTCTCCCGAATAAGGAAGAGCACGTCTCAGTATTCATGCCGTGTACCCCAAATCCGACGACCGGTTTCTTCTTTTATGTACGGCGCACCGAGGTGATTGAGCTTGACGTACCGGTCGAGGCCGCGGCGAAGCTTATTATGACGGCCGGCATGATCCAGCCAGGATCCGATCAGCAGAAAAAGCTCGCGGCAATGGCGGAGACGGCGCGGACTGCGAAAGGCGCACCGGTTCAGGCTCCCGCGAAATAGCGCGGGAATCTCTCTATCCCGCCCGCAACAGCCGGATCGCCTCATCGCGTTCGCACAAATAAAGCAGATGACGAAGGGCCTCGCCACGCGGCGTTGAGAGGTCGGGATCGCGCGATACGATCAGCGCGGCATCCTTGCGGGCGACGTCGAGTAATTTGCCGTGCACATCGCCGCGCGCGATGCGAAATCCGGGCATGCCGCTCTGACGCGTGCCGAGCACATCGCCTTCGCCACGCAAACGCAAATCTTCCTCGGCGATGCGAAAGCCGTCTTCCGTTTCGCGCATGATGGCGAGCCGTGCCTTTGCAGTTTCGCCGAGTGGGGCGCGGTAGAGCAGAAGGCACGTGGCCTGTTCGCTGCCGCGGCCAATGCGTCCGCGGAGTTGGTGCAGTTGCGCTAGCCCAAAGCGCTCCGCATGTTCGATGACCATGACGGTTGCTTCCGGCACATCGACACCAACCTCAATCACGGTCGTTGCCACGAGAAGTCTTGTTTCGCCCGATCCAAAGCGGGCCATCGCGGCATCTTTTTCCGTGCCTTTCATTCGCCCGTGCACCAGATCGACATGGCTACCGAACTGCTGTTTGAGCATGGCAAAACGGTCTTCGGCAGCAGCAAGGTCGGTGTTTTCCGACTCTTCAATCAGAGGGCAAACCCAATAGACGCGCTCGCCTTTTTCGATCGCGCGGCCCACCGCCGCCGTGACCTCAGACATGCGACCGAGAGGGATGGTGCGCGTATCGATCGGCTGCCGGCCGGCTGGTTTCTCCCGCAGTTCGGACAAATCCATGTCGCCGAAAAAGGTCAGCACCAATGTGCGCGGGATCGGCGTTGCCGTAAGCACCAGAATATCGACAGCCTTGCCCTTCTGCGCGAGGGCAAGGCGCTGATGCACTCCGAACCGATGCTGCTCATCGACAATGGCGAGCGCTAGATCACGAAACTGTACATCTTCTTGAAACAAGGCGTGCGTGCCAATCAACAAATCGAGGTCGCCGCCTGAGAGTCGTTCCAAAATTTGCGCGCGCTCGCGGCCGCGCTCACGACCGGTCAGAATTGCAGCGCGGATACCTGCCGCTTCGGCAAGTGGAGCGATTGTTTTGAAATGCTGGCGCGCGAGGATTTCAGTCGGCGCCATCAGTGCCGATTGGCGCCCCGCCTCGGCCACTGTTGCCGCCGAGAGCAGCGCCACGACAGTCTTGCCGGAGCCGACATCGCCTTGCAGCAATCGTAACATGCGCTGTGGCTTTGCGAGATCGCTGACAATGTCATTGACAGCGCGCTTTTGCGATGCCGTCAACGAATAGGGCAGGGCGTTGATGACGCGCTCGCGCAGACGTCCATCACCCGTTGTGGATTCTCCTTGTTGTCGCCGCATGTGGGCGCGAACGAGTGCAAGCGCGAGCTGACCCGCCAACAACTCATCGAAAGCAAGCCGTGACCAGGCAGGATGGTCCGGACTGATATCGGCGGGTTCCGCGGGCCGATGCAGATGATTGAGGGCCGCGCCAAACGCGGGCCATCCTTGTGCTGAGAGCCAGGCCGGATCCTGCCATTCAGGAAGATGCGGAACCCGCTGGAGCGCGGCATCGACTGCTTTTCGGATCTGGCCGAGGAAAAGTCCTTGAGTGAGCGGGTAGACCGGGTCGACCATCGGCAAGGTGGCGAGGCCCGCTTCATCGACCACCCGATCCGGATGAACCATTTGCAGGGTGCCGTCATAAAGCTCTGTCGTGCCGGAGACGTAGCGCAGTTCGTTGGTCGGGAGGAGCCGCTCCAAATAGTCTTTGCGGCCATTGAAATAGGTCAGGATGAGATCGCCGGTTTCATCGTGGGCAAAGATCCGGTAGGGCGCGCGCCCGCGTCCAGGTGGCGGAGCCTTATGGCGATCGATCCAGACCGCGACAGTGACCACGCTGCCGGCCACAACCTCGTTAAGTTTCGGCCGGGCGCGGCGATCGATGGTGCCAGTCGGTAGATGAAACAGCAGATCAATGATCCGCGGCGTATCCGCCTGGCGGTCAAGCAGCCGCCGATAAAGCCTCTCCACCTTCGGCCCGATGCCGGGGAGGGTCGTGACGGACGCGAATAACGGATCGAGCAGGCTTG
>DATAIA010000164.1:0-7933 GCA_036262895.1 Xanthobacteraceae bacterium | reverse complement strand
CTATGCGGATTGCAATCTCATCTGGGAGGCGTGGCTTGGGCGGATGACGAATGCTTCCGAAGAAGCGGTCATCAATCGTTCTCTTCCTCAAGATCGCGGCGGCAAATCCATCGACGACTACTCACAGCTGATGAGCGGCTCGATGCGTGAGGTATACAGGGTGCTTAAGCCTGGCGGCTGGGCAACTGTGGTATTTCACAATACCGACGCTGAGGTGTGGGAAGTTATTCGCGATGCGGCTGCCAATGCAGGCTTCGCGTTCCACGAAGCTTCCTCCTTAGATCGCCAACAGCAGAGCCACAAAGGATACAAAGGGAAAGCTGGTGCCGAGGATGTGGCTCATTTCGATGTTGTGTTTCATCTACGAAAGCCCTTAAGCGAGAAGCCCAAAAGCAGGGAAAAAGAAAAGAGGCTTGCTTCTTCTGGTCCGACGCCCGAGGCTTCGCAGCATCTCTTGCGATTGGTTCGCGATGTTGCCAAAGACAACGCGGTGGTAAGTCGTGGCTTGCAGGGAATCCATGCCGAAGTGATGCGGCGACTGGCGTCTAAGGGCACTGCCGCTTTTGTCAGCTACGCCCAGGTACGCGAGGCGTGGAAGACAATTTCTACGCCTAAAGCGTTAAAGAGTCGCCAATGAGTTTCTTAATGGTCTCTTCAAGAGCCTTATGTGGCTGTGTGTTTGACGGGCGAAGAGGAATGGCACCGACGCCATCAGCATTGTGCAATGCTGCAGGATCTCTTTGCGCGCCTTGATGACGATCAAAGAAAACATACTCAGTTCCCGGATACACAACGAACGCGGTTCTCAGCGACACGATTGCGTCGCGGTAGGTGTGCATTTTATAGAGATCATCTCGCTTGAACGTAGCATCAGCGTCATCAAGTGCTGACTCAGTATCAAGGCGATCAAGCCTATATTTTGCGTCGAAGGCGTGGAGCACGCCACCGACTTGAAGGATGACGTCAGGCCTAAGTGGCGTCGAGTAGGCCGTTTTGCGCGTGCGGCTGAAGGACGGATTGAATCGCACACTGATGTTAGGCGCGGCAACGAAAGGAACGTCTACCGCAATGCTCTCTCCAAACTCATCGCGCGTAATCGCAGCAGATAGGGGCGCGGTTGCGCCCAACGTGTTGAAGGTTGATTCGATGACCTTCGTAAAAACCCAGTATTCGTACAGCTTCGCGATGTCCCGCCCCTCCAGCAGCCGCTGCGTGTCTTCGGCATTTGTTGGAAGTGAAATGTGGCAGGAAATCTCTCGCCAAAACTCGAAAATTTCGCGATATCCAGGTGCTTTCGCCAAAGCTTGGCTAGGCCCAGTAAAACTCGAAAGAACGGAGGCTTGCCGAATGAAAGGCTGGGCTGCGAAATGCTCCAACAACGCGAGCATGCGTCTGCAATCCGCTTGTAATCGAGGATGGAGCCTCGGATGGTCGGCAAAGCGTTGCACTAAGGCTAAGCACATCTCGATCACGTGCCGGACGAACCTATTCTCGGGCGTATCGAACGTCAATCCTCCCCGCGGAGAAGAAATCCGCCCAGGAAAATGAGGGGACGGTGGAGATCCAAACGTCAAAGCGAGGGCCAAACGACTTTTTGCCGTAGGTGAGGAGTTGGGGACCTGCACGAGTCGATCCAAACGGTTGAAAACCGAGGCCATCGCACGGTGGTCAAGCTTTCGAACTAGGCCTAGGGGAAGAACAGGACGCTCCTGTTCAAATCGTCGTGACGGATTGCGTTCCACGACAAACAGCCAGTCTTGCAGTCTACGCCCTGGCACTTGATCTAGCATTGCGGCGCGTAAGTATTGAAATTGATGGTAGGGTACCGGAGCAAGGCTCAGTCTATCTGGAGCGGCACGGAATCCGAGCGGAGAGCGTGACGCAAATACCAAAGAAGAGCCGCGTTCAGAAATCTCCTCCAGTAGGATCGAACAACCTACCGATCCCAGTTTATCGGATGCGACCTTTAGCACGACTCCTGCGACGCTGGCCTCGCCGACAAAGTTAGCAAAGCCGAGCAGCACCGTGTTCCCGGTAAGCATCTCCCCGTCCAAGTCTGCAATCTGGCGTTGAACTGAAGGCGGGCATTCTTGGGGGAAGGTCAGTATGTATTCGGTACGCTCTTTGATCTGAAGCACGCTCCCTGCGACAACAGGCACGTCGGAGCCGCCTTGGTGCCGGTGGCGATAGTGGAATGCGATAGTCACTTGAAGAACGATACGAAGCCAAAGTCACGAAGCGATCGCAGCATGTCGACCGCGCGCCGGTACGAACCAGGCAGTGCGGCCGAGCTTATGTCGTCGAACTCGGTCGACTCGGGAGCTGCGGCGGGAATGGCAAGATCGCGAAGATACAGGCAAAGATTCACGAGCGTTCGTTCTAGTTTGGCTCGATTACCTTGTAGGCGGGGAAGAACCTTCTGCAGAAGTGCAGCATCGAGGGCCGTTTCCCACGCGAAAACAGGCTCCTGTATCGGCAAGAAGTCCACGTAGATCGTCATGAAACGTGCCATTTCCGTCGCCGCGCGATACCCGAAATGCAGGCGGGCCTGCTGAAGTATGGCGTTAACGACTTTCAAATGCGTCTGCGTCTCACTTGGAAGCCCGGCGAAATCACTTGGCTGCGGCAGCTGAAAAGCCGGCAACGCCTCTGGCAGACGATGGCTGTGCTTTGCGTGATCGCCTTGGTGTCCAGTAAGACGACCCAAATCTACCTCGTCAAACTCTAGCACCATTGCCCTGTCCAGAACCTTAGGGCTCAGTCCATAGGTCGTTTCGTCCACATTAATGGTTCCCGTAACGACTAGGTTGAGTGGCAAATTCATATTCGCGGGGACATCATATTGCTGTTCCGCACCCAATGAATCTGGAATCTGTGTTGTTAAGCCCGTGCCCCGATGGAGCGCAATAGCTTGCTGACTAACGCTTCCATTGGACGAGACTCGGCGACTTTCAGAGCATGCGAGCCAGTCCGAAAAGTAGTGCTCCACGCGAGCCAGGTTCATTTCATCGAGAAGCAGAAAAAAGCGCCGCCCTACCTCATCGCTTCTTTTTTGCGCCGCATCCGCCCGCAGCAGCAAGTCCAACGCTTGGGTTGATTCGTATGTCTGTGTCACAGGATTGACGAAACCAAGAATTGATTGGTTGTCGATCCAGTCTGGTCGAACGGCAACCAGCGCAAACCGGGTCGGGTCAACGGCGTTCCAGTCGCGAGAAAAAATGTACTCGTCTCCAGACTGCGGAGCGGCAGCCGGACGGTCATGCCGCGGTGACAACAGCGCTTCTTGTCGTGCGGGTCCGCGGCTGTAGAACTCCGCGACCAGCTCCGCAAGCTTCGATTTGCCTGTCCCACTTACGCCTGCGAGAATGACAAACGGTTTGGCGAGGAACGCCGCAAGGTATCGGGCGATAAGGTCCGCTTGGAATGAGAAACCCCGCTCAGCGCAAAACGCAACGATGTCTTCCATGGGGTTTAGCGCCTTTGCCGCCTGTTGCGCGTTCATTTCCCCGCTCATGACTTTGGGAATATTGGAGAGATAGGCGGGCAACAAATCGGGCCTTATGGTAATGATGTCAGCCTCGCCGAACGTGGCCGTCTTGACAAGATGATATAGACCGTTCGCGCGGCCTCTATCAATGTCCTCATTTTTTACCTGTACGGATGGCGATCCACGCACGTCGTTTGCCTCGAAGTTCTCCGTCCATCGTTGGAGCCAACGGCGATCGTAAGCGACAATCACATCAGCTTGTCGTGAGTATCCCAGGAGCACGTCCGTATAACCGCCCGCATCAAAGTCCGAAGTTTTCGACGGACCATTTGTGATTTGAATACGGTATTCGTTTGCGGCGCGTACGTCCGCCCCGCCGCCACCATGAGTAATGTCGTATAGCCAAAGTCGAAATCGCCGTATTTGCGGTCCGTCCGACCACGCGACCTTTATCGGGTTGCTTGTGGAAGTGCTGTCCTGAAGCCGAACCAGCCCGGCAGCTTCGAAACCGCGAAGCAGCTGCCGATGATCGTCTGCCGAAAGTGCCATCACTCGACCAGGGTATGGGGCGAATCGCCCGGACCAATAGTGCACGAGTCCGTTCGATTGTTACAATCGCGTCCATGTAGATGTAGAGGTACGTCGGCGGCTCAGATGGGAAGGTTTTCAGCGAGCCCGCGGCGCGGTCGCACGTCAGTCACTGGTGGATCCAATGGCCTTGTCTGCAACGCAATTGCTTGAACTCGTTGAGTCTGCCGTTCGTTCGAGCGGCTGGCGGTGCTTCGTTCTTAGCGCCCGCAAGCCTTTCGATCTAAGGGTGTCGCAGGACGATGGTGAGGCACGCGATTTGGTCGTGTATATATGGAACTGCACACACGGTGGTGGAGCGGCGCGCGCCGCCGACGAGTACCGTATTCAGTTTACTACTACCGTGCCGCGGCGCGATGCACGTGCATTGACATTATTGCTCGGTTGGCATCAAGGATACGAGGTCTTCGCGGCTTGGGATGTGCTCCGTCACGACGGACAGAATACGCAATCGCCCTCCGCCCAAATCAAGGAGGCTACGCTGGCCCACGCGGCCCAACACGGTTTTGGGTTCCTTACCAAGCAATCGGGAGAAATTGCGGTTGCTTTTCGCCCCGAGCTATTTATGACCTACGCAGTTGCTTCCGCTGAGCTCCATCAAACCGGTGCCGCGACTGCAGATTTTTCGATGTTATCCAATATTGAGAGCATTACAGAAACCACCATCGATGAAATCGCCGATGCGCGACGAAGGCTTATTGTCTCGCGAATTGTCCGAAAGTACCGCGCCGCTGATTTCCGGAAGCGCGTGCTGACTGCGTATCGACATCGTTGTGCCATGTGCGGAATTCAATTGGAACTTATCGATGCAGCACACATTGTCCCGGTTGCTGCGACGGAAAGCTCTGACGAAACGAGGAATGGTGTCGCTCTTTGCAAGCTCCACCACGCTGCCTACGACCGTAACTTCGTATCTTTCGACGAGAACTTGAGAATTGAAGTTAGCACATACGAACGAACACGGCTTGATGACGCCCAGCGAACAGATGGGCTTGAAGGTTTTGAGGACACGCTACGCGATAGGTTGCTGGCTGCCGCCCACAATCGAGATCGTCCGTCGCCGGAACTCATCACGCTGTCGCGTCGGTTAAGACGCTGGCGGTAGTCTTTGGGGATTGGCTGCAGGTTTTTATATAGATTCGCAGCCAGGCGTCGTTGGCCGTATGGTTCATCAAGCTTATTGACGAGCGCGGATACCAAATGTGTGCGGTTTGTATCCCGGTTACTTTCTCAAGCCAATTCAGGCCGATTGAGATCCTACTCTTCGTTGAAGCGGTCGTCGCCGAAATTCGGTTCGGTAATCGGCGAGAGGTCCGTCTCGTAGGCGACAGCCTCGTTGATTTTCCCGTGTGGCAATGCGCATTTGTACTGCTTATCCAGTAAACGCCATGTACAGGATGTTGGCCCGCCTTGCGGCGGCGTTGCTTGTGCTTGGACTTAGCGCCACCACCGCTGCGGCGACCGGACCTACGACCCGTACCTACCGCTACGGCCCTCATAACCAGATCGAAGCAGTCACCGACAGCGCGCATCCCGAGCGCAATGTCGCTTTCACCAACGACGCAAATGGCAACCGCCTGAGCAAAACGCAGGGCGGCGTCACCACCGCCTACGGGTGAGACGCCCGCGATCGGCTACTCTGGGTTAAACGCGACGGCGGCCTGGTTGCCCGTTACGACTACGGTGCCGATGGCCGCCGTATAAAAAGGAGTTGTTCGGCCTGCGCTTTTCTGGCATCGAGCGGACAACCTGACGCCTTCGGGCCGAGAGGGATCGTCGGTTGTCGCAGGCTTCAACCGACCATCCAGCGCCATAGGGAGATAACGCCGGCAACCAGCAACAACCACGGCGCGGCGAAGGCCAAGCCGAGGCAGAGGGCCGCGACGGTTGCCGCGAAGGGACTGGTGTCGCCAGCCTGGCTGTGACCGCGGTATGACTTCCACGCCATCGGCCTATCGCCCCAGATAGACCGTGGTGATCTGCTCGCGGCCATGGCCGAGTTCGGCCGAGATTTGCAGGCGCACCCGCCGATCGACGACGCGTTGCTCGGGCGCGAGCTGCCGTAGATTCGGGCCGCCGGCAGCCGGCGCGTTCCAGCCTGTCAGGTTTCGATAGCGCCATTGCGCATAGTGATGCCGCAGGCCGTGGGTCTTGGAAATTCCGGCCTTGCTGGTCGCGAATTTGAACCGCTGTAGCTGATCGACGTAGCGGAGCCAGGCAGGGATAAGAGCGCCATCGCCAGCAACGCGCCGCACCTCACGAAGGAGTGCTCGTTGGCGCGGGGTCAGCACCGGGATAGTGCGAGGGCGACCGCCCTTGCACCAGCTTCCGCGTAGGCGGATATGGTCGCCCTGGTCGGCGTAGGCGGCCTGAAACTTGAGCGCCTCCTCACGGCGGAGGCCGAAAGCGGCTTGCAGCCGCAGCGCGAGAAGAATGTGGGGGTCTTCGATACGGTCGAGAGCTTCCCGCGTCGCTTGGATAGCCTTTGAACCCTTGGCGACGAACTCGCGCGCCTCGATACCGTAGACCATATTGTCGCGGGCTATGACAGCAGGCTTGTCGATCTTCTCAGCCCACCACCGCAGCACAGCCATCCGGTTCTTGCGCGTCCCGGCGACCAGACCTTCGGCCTGCCAGCGCTGTGCCAGTGCTTCGACGTGCTTGGGCTTCAAGGACCGGACGCCCATCCGCCCGTACCCAGAAGCCTTCAGTTCATCAGCGAACTGACGAAGCATCTGTAGGCGGCCGGCCTGCGTTGCCTTACTGCCGTCCCGGTTGCGTCGGCACAGCTTGGTCAGCTCGAACTTCAAACACGCGGCCACGCTGTGGCCCTTTCTTCTTCAGTTTAGTGTTGATGCCGAGGACAGGCCCTTAGGCTTGCCCGCCGCCCAGGATGGGCGCAAGGGCAGTTTCTATGCCTCCGATGAGGCGACGACCGCCGCGCCTGTTGGCGCTGCACGAGCCGTCTTAACCGTGCGTGGCACGGGCTACTACTTGTGATTTTGCGCGTCTAGGTGCGCAACGCCTGCCGCGATAGCGGCCCGATAGTGTGTCTTGGTAGACCTCCGATGGGTTGTGAAACGGAAACAAGGTGTTTACGTGATACCCCGATATCACGAAGTAAACAACTGCGCAAAAGTGATAGCGCGAAGAACTAAAACGCCTTAGATTCAGCACAAGTCTGCGGCTGATGTAGCTTGTAAGTAGTAAATATCCGAAAATCTCGTAGTTCGCAGTGATTGCAAAATATCCGCGAGTGCACGGTAATCGTACAATTCGATTTCTGCCGCGTGAGATAGTTCCGCAGCTTTGGACGCCTTGGTAAATCGACCAGTTGTTATCACGGCCAAGCGATATAGTTTGCGGTCTGCGCTAGCCAAATGGCGTGCGCCGATTAGCTCGCGAATAACTGAAATCCCCACGCCGCCCGAATAGCGCTTGGCCTGGATTAGTAGCCCATCCGTGGCATCGGTGGGAAAAACAGCAATCACATCGATGCCGCCATCTCCTGAAGCTTTAGTGACCAAAGTCTTAAAGCCCGCACGTGCATAGAGGGCTGCAACAAAGTGTTCAAATTCGTAGGGAGATAACTGAAGAATTTCTTTTGTTCCCGCGATAAATGCGCCGAGTTCGACGTGTGCAGAAACCTGGCGCAGCACTCCTTCAAGAAAAACTTCCATTTGGTGGCCGGGCGAAAGAACCAGCTTCTTCGTGCTGGTTGGAATTTGAGCGGGATTTCCCGCGACTTTACCAATAAACCGAACGCTAGGATTGATTAAAGGAATCCTTGGCTGGTGTACATACTCCGTCAAACCCCAGGTTGAGCGCGCCCAATTCCAAGCACGTGGTTGTTCACTG
>DATAIA010000163.1:0-2911 GCA_036262895.1 Xanthobacteraceae bacterium | reverse complement strand
AGCGTAGAGATTTTGTCCGGATCGAGCCACAGACGCATGGAGTAATCGCGCGCGCCGAAAATCTGGATATCGCCAATGCCATCGAGCCGAAGCAGCTGGTCGCGAACCTGCAGCAGCGCGTAATTGCTGATGTAAAGTTGGTCGAAGCTGTCGTCCGGCGATAGCATGAAGACGACCATCAATATGTCTGGGCTGTTCTTGCGGGTGACCACGCCGTTGCGCTGCACCTCTTCTGGCAGCTGGGGCTGGGCAATCGCAACCCGGTTCTGAACCAGCACCTGAGCTTTATCCAGATCGGTCCCGAGTTTGAAAGTGACAGTGATCGTTAGCTGGCCGTTCGAGGTCGCTTGGCTGTAGAGATAGAGCATGTCATCGACGCCGTTGATCTGCTGCTCTATTGGGGCAGCGACGGTGTCCGAAACTGTTTGCGCCGACGCGCCCGGATATTGCGTGGTGACAACGACAGTGGGAGGCACCACCTGCGGATATTCCGCGACCGGCAACGTGGTGTACGCAATAGCACCGACGATCAAGAGCACGATGGACATCACCATCGCCAGAATCGGGCGATTAATCGAGAGATGGCCGAGGTTCATGTCTTGCCTCCGGTCACCGGAGCGTGCGGGCTCACCTTGGCGCCGATGCGCGCCCGCTGAATGCCCTCAACAATCACTCGATCTTCCGGCTTCAGGCCTTCGCGGATGACGCGCAGGCCCTCGTCGAGAGGTCCGAGCACGACGGGCCGCGCCTCGACTGTATCGTCGTGTCCGACTACGAACACGATCTTGCGCGACTGATCGGTTGCAATGGCGGTATCCGGCAGCAGCAGCGCTTCGTAGGGCGCACTTCCGATCAATCGCACGCGACCAAACTGTCCCGGCAGAATCGAAAAGTCCTTGTTCGGAACCACGGCGCGCCCGCGCAGGGTGCCAGTAGAGAGATCCAGGCGGTTGTCGAGGAAGTCCACCGTTCCGTGATGAGACGGTTTGGTTTCCCCCGTAAGTGTCACCTCCACGGGATTGGGATTGTCGCGCGAACTCGGACGCTTGCCCTCGAACCAAAGCCGGTTGTATTTCAGATAGGTCGGCTCATCCGTATCAAAGTAAATGTGGATCGGGTCGAGCGAGACGATCGAGGTTAGCAGCGTCGAACCACCATCAGCGCCTTGCACGAGATTGCCGACGCTAACCAGATGACGGCTGACCCTTCCGCCGATCGGGGCAAGGACATGGGTGAATTCGATGTTGAGCTGGGCCGCCTTCAACGCGCCTTCGGCCTGCATCTCCGCCGCCTTTGCCGCCTGCAGAGCTTGCCGACGCTGATCGACAATGGCGTCCGAGACCGCTTGGGTTACATTCAAGGTCAGCGCGCGATCGAGTTCGCGCTTGGCAAGTTCCGCTTTGGCGCGTGCGTCCGAGAGCTGGCCGTCCGCCTGCAAAGCGACCGCTTCAAAGGGACGGGAGTCAATGACGTACAAGAGATCGCCGGCATTGACGAAGGCACCGTCGCGAAATTCGACATTCGTAACGAATCCGCCGACCCGCGCGCGGACCTGAACCTCCTCTACCGCCTGAAATCGGCCGGTGAACTCGTCCCAATCCGTGACCGTGCGTTTTGTCGGCTGTGCAACTGTGACCGGGGGTGGTGCGGAAGCCACTGCTTGCTGCGGCGGCTTTTCCCCACACGCAGTCAGCGCCAACGCAAAGGGGACAGCCAGCATCGCCAGGTCGCGCGCGCCCAGCACGCGCTGGGGGATGCTTCTGCTCCCGCAGCGTTGTGAGTGGATTTTGAACGGCTGTGGCATTGAGTCCCCCTTCATAACGAATCGTAGCGAGTTGACTCGATCCCAGTGCCGGATCCCGTGGGAGAGTTGGCGTAACTTCGAGGCGCGACCAACGCGTTGTAGACGGCTGTTCCAACTCGCGCGAGCTTTTTTACGAAGCCGGAACGTCATACCTATATGATCACCCTCGCGCGGCAGTTGTATGGCCGACATTAGCTTGCTCAACATGGTCGAGAGAATACGCAGCGCTCGAGATCGGCGCCAGACGTGAGGAGGGCGACCGCTGCGGTATCAGAAATCGTCCTTGAGGTGCAGGGCGCTGGTGCGCGATCGCTCAACAGCTGAGCCTGGAGCTACGTCGGATTGAAAGCTGCGCTGGGGAGTAAATCGATGATTGCGCCTGATGCACTTCGTTATAAAAAGATTCCGCTTAGCGATCGTCGCGGTATGATCCCCTCCGTCGGCTTTGGGACGTGATCCCGCGATGCTCTCGTCACCAAACAAGCGACCAGAACAGCAATGGAGGCAGGGTTCCGACAAATTTATTGTGCCCGAGCGTTACCGCAATGAATAAGCGGTTGGCGGTGTGGATGAAAAATTCTGCAGCTGTAACACATTGTAGAGAGAGCCCGGACCGCGTGTCCGCAAAGGAGCGCCGCCAAAATTTGCGTTTCGCTCATTTCTTGTGCCGCGCTCAGACCAGCCGCGACTTTCGCGTGTGGGACCCCAACGGACATTGGTGCAGAGCTTGAGTCAGTGCTATTTTCGGCTGGGCTGGTCCGCGCCGCGCTTTTGCCCGCCGGTAATAAGGGAGCGTTACTGCCATGAAACGGTTTACCGTACCCCTTCTGGCATCGGCAGCACTGTGCGCGGCATCAGTTTTGCCGGCGCGGGCGCAGATCGATGTTGGCCGCTTGAAGACCGCGATAGAGGGTTCGGTCGAAAGCTACTATCCAAAACTCGACGCGCTCTACAAGGATCTCCACGCCCATCCCGAACTCGCCTTTCAGGAGGTAAAGACCGCGGCAAAACTCGCCGCCGAGATGCGCGCGCTTGGTTTCGAGGTCACCGAGAAGGTGGGCAAGACCGGGCTGGTCGCGATCTACAGGAACGGTGACGGTCCCACCA
>DATAIA010000162.1:0-2198 GCA_036262895.1 Xanthobacteraceae bacterium | reverse complement strand
AAGTGACAAATTCAGGTCTGTTTCTACTCTGCCATCGTGCATAATGCAGCATCAAACAAGATAGAGAAACTGAGGTTCACGCGTCATGACCGCCCCCCAGCAATCTGCGTTGGCACAATCACCGGCCAAAGCGCCGATCCGTCCAATCGCCTATGCCCCGATTGATTTGCATTGGGAAAAGGCGCCCGACGGCGCGCTTCATCTAGGGGCGAAGCAGCAGATCGGGGCTTACGACCCGAGCCTCGCCATGCTGTTCCGGCGCGCGGTCGAATTGCAGCCGGCCCGCGTATTCCTCGCCGAGCGCGATGCGGCCGGCGAATGGCGCACCATCACGTATGAAGCCGCGCGCCGCGTGGTCGACAGCCTGGCGCAAGCCTTGATCGACCGTAACCTTTCGGCGGAACGGCCGGTGATGATTTTGTCCGGCAACAGCATCGATCACGCATTGCTGATGCTTGCGGGATTTACGGCCGGCGTTCCGGTCGCACCGATCTCGGTCGCCTATTCGTTGCAGAGCGAGGATCACGCCAAGCTCAAACATATCGCTGACCTGCTCACGCCAGGCCTGATTTATGTTGCCGATACGGCGCCTTTCGCAAAGGCGCTCGCCGCCCTCAACCTTGCCGGCGTGGATATCGTGGCAAGCCGCAATGGCGGCGATCTCAATCAGGTAACGTCCTTCGAAGCGCTGGCTCGGATAACACCAGGACCCGCAGTCGAGAGCGCGATACGCAACATCGGCGCCGACACGATCGCCAAATTCCTGTTTACGTCCGGCTCGACCAGTCTGCCGAAGGGAGTGATCAACACGCATGGCATGCTGACGGCCAACCAGCAGCAGATCCATCAAATCTGGCCGTTCCTTCAAGAGCAGCCGTTGGTGCTGGTCGATTGGCTGCCGTGGAACCACACATTCGGCGGCAATCACAACTTCAATATGGTGCTGCGCCACGCGGGTACGCTTTACATCGATGCAGGAAAACCGGTGCCGGCGCTCGTCGGAGAAACCGTGCGCAACCTCACCGAGGTTTCGCCCACCATCTACTTCAATGTTCCCGCAGGCTACGCGGCCTTATTGCCCCACCTTGAACAGGACCCGGCCCTCGCCCGCTCATTCTTCGCCAATTTGCGCCTGATCTTTTACGCAGGCGCCGCACTTCCTCAAGATTTATGGGAGCGTCTGGAGACCATTGCCATCCGTACCATCGGCCATCGAATCCCGATGACATCATCCTGGGGCACAACGGAAACCGCGCCCATGGCAACCGCCGCACACATGATCATCGAACGCGCGGGCGTGATCGGCGTGCCAGCTCCGGGTGTGCACATCAAACTGGTGCCTGCCGGCAGCAAGTTGGAAGTGCGTGTCCGTGGTCCGAACATCACTCCCGGCTATTGGAAACGGCCTGACCTCACCGCCGCATCATTCGATGAAGAAGGTTTCTACAAACCGGGCGATGCCGTGCGCTTTGCCGCTCACGACGATCCGGCCCAGGGCATCGTGTTTGATGGACGGCTCTCGGAGGATTTCAAACTCACGACCGGCACGTGGGTCCATGTTGGAGCATTGCGCGTCGCCCTGCTCGCCGCAGCGAGCCCGGTTCTGCAGGACGCGATTATTGCGGGCGAGAACCGCGATTTCATCGGCGTGCTTGCGTGGCTCAATCTTCCAGGCTGTCAGAAGCTGATCGGCGATCACGCGCCGTCAAAGCTCAGTGAGCTCGCCAGCCATCCAATCATTCGCGAGCATGTGCGGCGAACGCTGGCCGAATGGAACAAAAAATCGCCCGGAGCCTCCCAGCGCGTCACACGAGTGTTGTTGCTGCCGGACGCGCCTTCGATCGATGCCAATGAGATCACCGACAAAGGTTACGTCAATCAACGCCTCGCCCTTGAGCGGCGAAAGCTCGACGTGGAGCGTTTGTTTGCCGCGAAACCGGACACGGATGTGATTGGGATTAACGCCTGAGGAGGATATGGCCTCATGGTTCGAGACGCCCGCTTGCAGCGGGCTCCTCACCATGAGGTCCTGAAGCCCTGCCCAGATTCCTCATGGTGAGGAGCCATGCGTAGCATCGCGTCTCGAACCATGAGGCCATTGTCGCCTTCGCTCCTCTCCCTGACCGTCATCCTGAGGTGCGAAGCTGACGAAGTCAGCTGAGCCTCGAAGGATGGGTCGACCAACATCGGCAGATCAG
>DATAIA010000161.1:0-4041 GCA_036262895.1 Xanthobacteraceae bacterium | reverse complement strand
GCGCTAGCTCGCTGCACGCGTAAAGGCGACGTCGGTTCGGTGGCCCATTTTCTGCGGTGCTGCTATCGTCCTCTGGTAATCCCCCCTTTTTTAGCGGGGCTCAGAAGTGGAAAACAGTCATGCGGCCATCGCCAGCTTCTGCCTGGGTGTGATGCCGCCTAAAGCCATGTTCGGTCTTTCGTTGTTATACGTCCAGAGCCAGCGAGTGGCAGCGTCCTGCACTTCTCTAATCGATCCGAACAGCGTCTGCGACAACCAATCGTATCGAACAGTTCGGTTGAACCGTTCGACATAGGCATTTTGCTGCGGCTTGCCGGGCTGGATGTACTCGATCCGGATGCCTCGACGGGCAGACCACTCCTGCAGTGCGCCGCTCAGATACTCAGGTCCGTTGTCACACCGGATTGCCTTGGGCCTGCCTCGCCATTCGATGATCTGGTCCAGCGATCTGATCACCCTGGCTGATGGCAGAGATAGATCCACTTCGATACCGAGTCCTTCGCGATTGAAGTCATCGAGCACATTAAACAGCCGGTACTGCCGACCGTCCTCCAGATTGTCGTGCATGAAGTCCATCGACCACACCTGGTTGATCGCCTCTGGAACCGCCAGAGGCTGCGGCACTTCGCGCACCAGGCGTCGCTTGGGCTTGATCCGCAAGTTCAGCTCCAGCAGCCTGTAAATGCGATAGACGCGCTTGTGGTTCCATCCGAACCCCTTCACATTGCGCAGGAACAGGTAGCACAACCCAAAGCCCCAGTTGCGCTGGTTGTGTGTCAGCCGCACCAGCCAGTCGGCGATCTGCTCGTTCTGGCTCGACAGCTTCGCCTTGTAGCGATAGCAGGTCTGGCTGACGCCAAACAGCTCGCAGGCCCGGCGGATGCTGCGGCCTTTGCTCTTGACCGCCCAGGTGGCCATCTCCCGCCGCGAAGATGGCCTCACCATTTTTTTGTGAGAGCTTCCTTCAGGATTGCCGCATCCATCTGCGACTCCGCATACATCTTCTTCAGGCGCCGGTTTTCCTCCTCCAGCTCCTTGACCCGTGCCATCATCGACACGTCCATCCCGCCGTACTTGGATCGCCACTTGTAGAACGCTGCTGTGCTGATGCCGGCCTCCCGGCAAATCGAGGCCACCGGCTCTCCGGCCTCTACGCGCTTCAAATAGCCAATGATCTGGCTGTCCTTGAACTTCGACTTCTTCATCGGAATCTCCTCGGTCAACATTACGAGAAAATTCCACTTCTGAACTCAGCTATTTTCCGGGGGGATTACCGGGGCAGCCGTGCGAATCGCGATGACGGTAGGCGCGGCTGGAAGAAATATGATGGGATTTCTTCGTGAAGTGGTTAGAGAGCACTGGATCGACAACGAGGTCGCGATTGAACTGGATGAGAGGCGGGGCGTAATCCACGCAAATCTACAAATCGGCGCCAATGTCACTTCAGCGAAGCCCCTTAGAGCCAACTGTGAACTATCCAACATTGGCGTAATCCCGCTGGGCAGCGGATTCATACTTTCAGCTGACGAGGCACGAAGCATTTCGGCCGGGTTGTCTCCTGAAATTTCAGCCCAGCTCATACGCGCTTACCGCAATGGCCGTGACTTGACAGACAAGCCTCGAGGCGTATTCGCAATTGATACCTACGAATATGCGGAGGATGAACTGCGCGCGGAGGCACCGAAGATTTGGCAATGGCTTCGTGATCGCGTAAAGCCTGAACGGGATCAGAATCCGCGCCGTAATCGTCGTGAAAACTGGTGGCGATACGGCGAAGATCATCCCCGTGCGCGCAGAGCCATTGCCGGACTCCCTCGATACATTGCTACCGTGATGACCGCAAAGCACAGAGTATTTCAGTTTCTCGACTCATCAATCTTGCCCGATCAAAAGCTGGTCGTAATTGGACTCGATGATGCGTATCTGCTTGGCGTACTTTCCTCCATTGCGCATGTGATCTGGGCAACAGTGGCAGGTGGTCGGCTAGGGGTCGGTAACGATCCCGTGTATGGCAAGTCAGCTTGTTTCGAATCCTTTCCCTTCCCCCAGGCGAATCACCAGACTGTGAGTGACATCCGTGAACTTGGGGAGCATCTGGACGCCCATCGCAAACGCCAGCAGGCCATTCATCCCGACCTCACCCTTACCGGCATGTACAACGTCCTGGAGACGCTGCGCTCCGGCAAAGCGCTGACAGTCAAAGAGCGCACAATTCATGAACAAGGCCTGGTCTCTGTGGTTCGCCAACTGCACGACGAACTCGACGCTGCCGTGCTGGACGCATACGGCTGGTCCGATCTGCTGACGTTACTGCGCGTCTCCCACGGCAACGAATCGCCTCCAACGGGTCAGACGCGCGAGGACGCCGCGCGCGCCTTCAAGGAAGCCGTGCTCGAGCGTCTGGTTGCACTGAATGCCGAGCGCGCAGCCGAAGAAGCACGCGGCCTGATTCGCTGGCTGCGTCCGGAGTTCCAGAACCGGGGCGCACAACCCGGACCGCAGCAGACTGAGATGGATACCGACACCGAAGCGGACGACGACAACAGCAAGTCCACTGCATCCTCAACTGCCGCCAAGCCTAAACCTTGGCCCAAGGATCCTGTTGACCAGGTACGCGCCGTAGCCGATCTCCTTGTCTCCAGCCGCACCTCACTTACCGTGGATGACATTACGGCACGGTTCTCGTCGCGCGGCCCCTGGAAGCGGCGGGTCGGGCCGCTACTGGAGATGCTGGTGGCTTTGGGTCGGGCCACCGAGAGGGAGGGGCGCTACATCGCTCGCAGTTAGTGCCCTGCCCGGCTGATTTACTCAATACGTTGAGTAATTTTGCTCAACGCATTGAGTAAATCGCCCGCAGCTAGTCCTTTTCGAGCGGTTCGTCGGTCGAGGGACGGGCCGACTCGCGCATCTGACGCCCAGCCTCGCGCAATTGCGCCACAAGCCGGTTATGGACGAGATAAGCCCCCAGCCGTTGCTCCGGAGTCAGTTTTTGGTGAGCGGCGAGCCGTGAGCGCCTGGCTTCTTCGAGGAGTTTGGAGCGCATCAGCGTGACCTCAACCCACGAACAGTCTGGAAAGATCGATCTCGACGCCGGGAAGCCCCGTCACGCCCATAACGCAGGGTTCCCGGACGATCCGGTGCTCTATGTATTGTCCGCCTTGGGCCGCGCGGAACACGTGCATCTCGCCATGTGGCAGGTCCACGACCCATAACTCCGGAATGCCGTGGCGCGCATAGAGCGGGGCTTTCACGTCCAGGTCGTAACGCAATGTGCTGTCGCTGACCTCGATGAGCAGGAGCACATCCTCGGGAGCGGGATGCTTGCGACGATAGAAATCTTCCCGCGGCGCAAGGATGGCGAGGTCCGGTTGCGGTTCGGAACGCCGGTCCAGCCTTACACCCGCCTGCGGCTGCACCACCGCGCGTGTATCCACAGCCCTGACAAACACGTGGTTGAGGAGACTCACCACACCAGCGTGGTCGATTCCGATGGGCGGCATGTCGATGATCTCTCCCTCGATCAGTTCGACGCGCGCATCTGGCGCGAGCAGGCCCACTTCCGCCATCCGGTAGTACTCGTCGACCGAGATGAGATGTTTCTGCGGCAGGCTGGCCATGCGGGAGTTCATCGGAATTGCCAGGACCTCGCCCAGTCTATCGCAGCCATCTGGAGGCGCGCGGAAAGCATGGTTGCCGGTTCAGGCAATCGGGTCGACACGCGAAACCGGCCAGAAGCGGTGGTTTTGCGCCTCAATCCTCGATCCGCACCAGCTTGCGCCGTCCGCCGGCGCCTGCCTTGATCGTCACCTGTGCCTTGCGGCAGCCGAACGCTTCTGCGACGAGGCCGATCAGCTCCGCGTTGGCCTTGCCATCCACCGGCGGGGATTTCAGCGTCGCCAACCAGCTGCCGTCCGGCTGTTCGGTCAATGCCGACTCGCGGGCGTTGGGTTTGACCTTGACCTGCAGGATGCGCATGAGGCGGCTACAGTAGCCGAACGCCAGGAGAACCCACATGCATCCCTACCCGCACATCTACCGCGT
>DATAIA010000160.1:0-2260 GCA_036262895.1 Xanthobacteraceae bacterium | reverse complement strand
TGGCATAGGCGATGAACTCCAGAATGTTCCGTGCAGGAACTGACGAATGCACCATCAGGATATTTGGCACACTTAAGATACCGGCGATGGGCGCCATGTCACGCATGAAGTTGAAGGCGAGATTGTCGTAGAGGGTCGCGTTGATCGCGCCGGTCGAATCAATCAACTGCAGCGTATAGCCGTCCGCTGGTGCCCTGACGACGTGCTCAGTCGCGATATTGGATGCTGCACCAGGCTTGTTTTCGATGATGAAGGGTTGCCCGAGCCGCTCGGAGAGCCACTGGCCGATCAAACGCGCGGTGATGTCCACCCCGCCACCAGGCGCGTATCCCGCCACGATCCGAACCGGATGCGTCGGGTAGGCATCGGCCTTTGCGACACCCGCGATCATAGGCGCAGCCGCAATGCCCGCGAGCTGGAGAAACTTTCGGCGGTGAAGCGTGATGGTGGTCATGCTTTTTTGCTCCGGGGCTGAGCCGGGAGAAGCTACCGGCACCATGAAGTGACAGTGCCGCACGACCGGTGTCGAAGTCCCGAACGAAATTTGCCTGACAAAGTCAGAAAAAGCGCCGATACTGCAACGCACCATGATGATGGCCTCGCGGGGCATGTACCAGTTCGAGGGATACACACTTGATCCTAATCGGTGCCTGCTGCGGTCGGCCGACCGTGAGATCGGGTTGCGTCCAAAGTCCTTCGAGGTTCTGCGTTATCTCGTCGAAAACGCCGATCGTCTGATTTCTAAGGAAGAACTGATCAAGGCGGTTTGGCCGCAAGTGATCGTCACTGACGACTCCCTCACGCAATGTGTGGGCGAAGCGCGCCAAGCCATTGGAGACCGCGCGCAGATCATCATTAAGACAGTTCCACGGCGCGGCTACCGCTTCACCGCGTCGGTCTCCCGACCCGAGCTAGACGGCTTCTGCACGGCGCTATCCGCCGCCACGGCGCCAGACACCGAGCGACAACTCTCCCACCGGCCATCGATCGCGGTGCTGCCGTTCGACAATCTCAGCGGTGACCCACAACAAGACTATTTCAGTGATGGCATCGTCGAGGAGATCATCACGGCGCTGACGCGCACGAGCTGGCTGCTCGTGATCGCCCGGAATTCGAGCTTCACCTACAAGGGCCGAGCCGTGGACGTGAAGCAGGTCGGCCGTGAATTGGACGTGCACTATGTGCTCGAAGGCAGCGTTCGCAAATCAGCCAACCGGGTGCGTATCACTTGCCAACTGATCGACACTTCGAATGGGATGCACATTTGGGCAGACCGTTATGAGGGCTCGCTAGAAGATATTTTCGATCTCCAAGACCAAGTGGCCGCGAACCTGGTGGGCGCGATCGCCCGACCGCTTCAGAGAGCGGCCGTTGAACGGGCGCGACGCAAGCCGACTGATAATCTCACCAGCTATGATTACTTCTTGCGCGGCATTGCGAGCTTCCACCAATGGAATGCACAAGCGAGCAACGACGCCTTGAGCCATTTCAGCAAGGCGATTGAGTTAGATCCAGAATTCGCCACTGCGTACGGAATGGCGGCCTGGTGCTACGTGTGGCGCATTGTCTACGGGTGGACGCTCGATGCGGAGCAGGAATATGCAGACGCGGTGCGCCTAGCGCGGCGCTCGATTGAACTAGGACCTGACGACGCGGTGGCTCTCGGATGTGGCGGATGGGTTTTGGCATACGTGGCGCGCGAACTCGACGCAGGCGCCATGTTTGTTGATCGCGCTCGTGCGCTCAATCCGAGTCACGCACCCACATCGTATTTTAGAGGATGGATCAACGTGTTCTCTGGTGATCCAGCGGCAGCGGTCGCCGACTTCGAACGAGTCATGCGCCTTAGCCCGCGTGACCCGCTGACATTCCACACGCTTAACGGATTAGCATGGTCGCACTTCTTCGCTGGCCGTCCTGTTGAAGCCCTCGCGTGGGCTGAGCGTGCGTTGCTAGAAAATCCAACCTGCAAGCCAGCCCTGCGTATTCGTGCCGCAAGCCAAGCAGAGCTTGGCCGTATGGATGATGCACGAATGACCATCGAATGCATGGCTCTGGCCGACCCGGAGTTTCGTGTGCGCGACCTCACGAAGGTTGCTCCATTCCGGAAGCCCGAGGACTTGGCGCGGTTCGAAGAGGCGCTTCGGAAGGCCGGGCTTCCGGATTGATCGGCCACGGGCCCGCGATGTCCGGTGATGATGCTGTGGACGGCTCCTCCACCGGCGCGTGAGCGCCACGGAAGTGGGCGCTGTTAAGGCCC
>DATAIA010000159.1:0-7699 GCA_036262895.1 Xanthobacteraceae bacterium | reverse complement strand
GATGGCGTTGACTGCGCTCAAGACTCAGCGCGAGGCCCTGGCGCTCCCGCCGGTGTGGATTTTCGAACCGCAATGGGCGAACTTTATCCGCGCCTGGGAATCAAACGATTTCGGGCGATCGTTTCTCATCACCACTTCCGTCTCTATCTTCTCGGTGATCTTGACAATGGCTTTGTCGATTCCAGCCGGCTACGTACTGGCCCGTTATCGACGTACTTGGCTCTCGATGTTCGAAGTAGGAATGCTCGTCATTCGCATGCTTCCAGAAATTCTGTTCATGCTGCCGCTATACTCGATTTTCCAGATGACCGGTCTGTTCGATACTCAGCTTGGGATCGTGCTGGCTTTCCAAATCTTCAACCTGCCTTACAGTAGCTGGCTGATCCGCCAATTTGTCGCCGAAGTCCCGGTAGAGCTCGACGAGGCGGCTTTGCTTGACGGAGCGTCGGTTTGGCAAGTGCTTTGGCACGTCATCATTCCAACGATCCGACCCGGAATCGTCGCAGCGACGATACTGTCTTTCATCGCGGTCTGGACTAACCTACTGCTGCCATTGGCGTTGACGTATAATGCCACGCCAATGGTGGCCACCACGATTGCCAATTTCAAAGGCTACGGGTCCTTTGACTGGCCCATCATGGCAGCCGCTGCGATCATCTCCTTGGCGCCTCAATTCCTTTTCTTCCTGTTCGCGCAAAAATACATCGTCAAGGGCCTTACCTTGGGCGCAGTGAAAGGATGACGACGACGGGAGCTCCGAGATGATTGAGTTGATGAGATTGAATAACCGGATAGCTGTCGTGACCGGCGCGGGCCAAGGCATGGGCAAGGAGATCGCGAAGATTTTGGCTCGACTTGGCGCTATGGTGATCATCGCAGAGATAAATGCTGATACTGGCGAGAGCACCGCGGCCGCCATTCGGGCCACCGGTGATAGTGCCGATTATCATCCACTCGATGTGCGCCGTACGGAATCGGTCCGCGCTCTCGCTCAATACATCGATGCGACGTATGGGCGGCTCGACATAGCCATCAATAATGCCGGAATCGTCAGGAACGCTGCGACACTCGAAACCAGCGATGAGGACTGGCTTGAGGTCATCGAAGTCAATCTCAATGGCGTCTTTAGGTGTTGTCGGGAGTTCGGTCGCCTGATGATTGAACGCGGCGTCGGTGCCATCGTGAACATGTCTTCAAACAGCGCACTCATTGTCGATCGGCCGCAAGGTCAGCCGGCCTACAATGCATCGAAAGCAGGCGTGGCGAAGCTCACTCGGTCGCTTGCCGCCGAATGGGAACCCCAGATCCGAGTCAATGCCGTTGCGCCGGGTTACATCGATACGGCGCTTACCGACACGGGCAAGGGCAATCCGCAATGGATCAAGATCTGGATGGACATGACACCGATGCATCGCTTTGGTCGGCCGGAAGAAGTGGCGCCTCTGGTCGCCTTTCTGGCGTCCGATGCCGCGAGTTACATCACTGGCGCGGTCTACGTGATCGATGGTGGCTATACCGTATGGTGATTCCCGGGCATGTATAAAGTCGATCCGACACGCACAGACCTTGCGCTTGAATTCAAGGCGCGACCATTCGGGCGGCACAGCGCCGAGCTGCAGCGAGTCCTCAATCTGTTCCGCTCTGCTCCGCTCTCCGGCAACTGGTGCCTGGTTTGCCGCAAACCTCATGCGGAATGGGTCCTGGCGCAGTTTGGCGAGAGCGCGCGTGACCCGGTGACGATCGTTGGGCCAGTGTTCAACTCGCTCGCATCGGCGGAATGGCATGTATTCAAGTTGCGTTGGCGGCAGCATACAGGCAGAGGGCTCGACATCGAGTGATGGTCGAAATTGTAGGATATGCCGACCGCATGGCTGTCAGGGCCGGCGAGACAATTGCCTTCAAAGTGAGCTGTGAGTCGGAGGTCCAGCAGTATCGAGCCGAAATCGTCAGGCTGCGCTGTGGTGACGATCGGCCCGGCGGCCCCGGATTTGCCGCGAGCACCGTGCCGGCAAACGTCAACGGCGAATACCGGGGGTGCAAACAGCCGATCAGCTGCGGCTCGTATATCGTCATCCCATATCATTCGGCGTTCGACGAACTGCAGAGCTTCACGCTTGCCGCCTTCATCTGGCCGACTTTGCCGGGCACGGGTTTGCAAACAATCATGGCTCGTTGGTGCGGTCCGATCGATGCGGGTTGCGGTTATGCACTGGTGCTGGATGAGGCTGGGAGACCGCAATTCTTGCTCGGCAACGGTCATTCCTGGCAACTGGTCGGTTCAACTCCGCTTCACGCGCGGCGGTGGTATCGCATACTCGCGAGTTTCGACATCAAGAGCCGAGAGGCAGTGCTCCATTATGAGGTCCTGGATAGCACGTGGTTTCGTAACGACGTGGAAACCTGTGCGAAGCAAGCGGCGCTCGTGCCGATGCAACCGGCAGGTCTCGACTTTGTCATCGGCGCGCATTGCCTAAGCGCCGACAGCGAGGGACCGATCAAGGCCGGACATTTCAACGGCAAGATCGAAGCACCGTGCCTCGTCCAGGCACCGGTCAGCCCCGCAGACTTGGGAGGACTCTTCAAACGGCCGCGCGACTTTGCTTTGACCGCGGCTTGGCAATTTGAGCAGGGAATTCCGACAACGAAAGTTTGCGATATCGGACCCCATGCCTTACATGGTCGAACCGTCAATTTGCCCGCTCGCGGCGTGACCGGGCACAACTGGTCCGGACGGTGCACAAGCTGGCGGGAAGAGCCCAGTGTCTATGCCGCAATCCATTTCCATGAAGATGATCTTTACGACTGCAATTGGAAAACCGATTTTACGTGGAGTATTCCTGCAGACCTGCAAAGCGGCATCTATGCCGCCCAGTTGCGCTGCGGATCGGCGGGCGAAGACTACATTCCATTTTTTGTGCTGCCGGCGGCCGATCTCAAAAAATCGCCTGTCGCATTTATCGCCCCAAGCGCTACGTACCTTGCTTACGCAAACAGCCATGATGCCTATGAAGATCCAACAGCAGAACGGGCCCACGGCGCGCTTCTGAATCTCGCTCCAGCGGACCTCTTTCTGATGTGCCGCCGCGATTTTGGGCTGTCCACTTACGATGTGCACCGTGATGGAAGCGGCTGTTTCTATAGCTCCCGGCTGCGGCCGATCTTGAATATGCGACCGAAAACACCCTTGTGGAATTTCAACGCCGATCTCCACATCATTGATTGGCTCGATCACATTGGTCAGCAGTACGACGTAGTGGACGACGAAACACTGGAGCGGGAAGGTCTTGGGCTGATTGGCGATTATCGTTGCCTGATTACAGGAACTCATCCGGAATACTATTCGCCCGGGATGCTGAACGCAGTTGAGGCGTATCTCGCACAAGGCGGACGCCTCGTCTATCTTGGCGGCAACGGTTTCTATTGGAAGAGTGGATGGCATCCAGAGCTGCCGGGGGTCATCGAGGTCCGGCGCGGGGAGAGCGGTACGCGAACATGGGCGGGAGACCCTGGCGAGAGCTATCTCTCAACCCTGGAGGAACCGGGCGGGTTGTGGCGCTCTCTCGGGAGGGCTCCACAGCGCCTTGTGGGCGTGGGTTATGCTGCCGAAGGTTTTGATACAGGCTCCTATTACGTCCGGCTTCCCGGCAGCCGTGATCCGCGCGCTGCCTTTATTTTTGAGGGGATCAACGACGAAGTGATCGGAGACTTCGGGGCTTTCAACGGTGCCGCTGCTCTCGAGCTCGACATAGTCGATTCAAAACTCGGCACGCCACCTCACGCGTTGCGTTTGGCTGTTTCTGAAAACCACAGCAACCTTTATGTGCTGACGCCGGAAGAGATCCTTACCAACTACCCCGGAACGGATGGCATCGAACATCCGCTGGTCCGCGCGGATGTGGTCTTTTTCGAAACCCGGGCCGGCGGCGCCGTCTTTTCGACAGCATCGATCGGTTGGGCGGCGAGTCTTGCACACGAGAATTACCAGAACAATGTCTCCGATATTACGGCGAACGTTCTGCGCCGCTTCCTGGACCCCCAACCGTTTGCAATTCCTTGAGAGAGCAGGAATGGCCAGCGTCGATATTGTGGATGTGGGCAAGAATTTCGGGCCTGTTGAAGTTCTCCACGATCTCAACATGTCGGTCGCGGACGGAGAATTCATTGTCCTTGTAGGACCTTCGGGCTGCGGGAAATCGACTCTCCTGCGCATGATAGCTGGGCTGGAGAACATCAGTAGAGGTGACATCGTAATCGGCGGCAGAGTGGTCAATGATGTCGCGCCGAAGGACCGGGATATCGCCATGGTGTTCCAGAGTTATGCGCTCTATCCCAACATGACCGCGAGAGACAATATGGGCTTCGGGCTGCGCATGCGCGGCTTGGATCGGATGCATATTTCTGAAGCTCTTAAGGGCGCAGTCAATATCTTGGGGTTGCAGTCGCTGCTGGACCGCTATCCGCGCCAGCTGTCTGGCGGCGAGCGCCAGCGCGTTGCAACCGGCCGCGCCATTGTACGCAAACCACAGGCGTTCCTCTTCGATGAGCCCCTCAGCAATCTCGATGCTAAGTTGCGCGTGCTTATGAGGACGGAAATTAAGGCCCTGCACCAGCGTTTGGGCACAACCATGATCTACGTCACGCACGATCAACTAGAAGCAATGACCATGGCCGATCGCATCGTCGTGATGCAGGCAGGTCGTATTGAACAAGTGGGGCCGCCCCTCGAGATCTATGACATGCCGGCAAATGTCTTTGTCGCCGGATTCATCGGCTCACCTTCCATGAACTTCATTGGCGGTCGGCTGAGGAGAGTTGATGCTGGTTGGGAAGTGGTCGGCGACCAAAGCCTGACAGTGCTTGAGGACAACCCGGAGTTTTCGGAAGGCGACGACGTCGTGCTCGGCATCAGGCCCGAGCACCTGCACGTCTCGCCGGCAGGCCTCGGTATCGCAGCAAGGGTCGAAGTCGTCGAGCCGACTGGAGCCACGACATATGTTCACACCCGGATTTCGGGTACATCCGTTACGGCCGTTTTTTCCGAACGCCGTCGCCTCCAAACAGGAGAGCAGATTGGACTCTCGCTGGAATTGGATCGCCTTCACTTGTTTGATTCCAAGACCGGGATGAGAATACCGGTACGGTCTGCATCGTAGTCCGCCGAGTTCATGGAGGAAGAGTTGCAGTTTGCCCATGATTTCCAAACCATTCTCGGTCGCAATTTGGTGGGCGAGCTTAAGAACTTCGTCCATCGACCGTTCCTGGTTGTGACTATGGAAGATATGTGGTCGAAGTTCGAACCGGTGTTGGAAGGCGCCGATTATCACCGCTTTTTCGTGCAGTCGGTCGATGAACAAAATCTGCGCGATGCGCTGGAAAAACTGCCTCCAGTCGAGGCCGTAGTCGGGATTGGCGGAGGCATGGCTGTAGATACCGCCAAGTTCTTTTCCTGGAA
Organism: Xanthobacteraceae bacterium; assembly: GCA_036262895.1. Lineage (GTDB taxonomy): Bacteria > Pseudomonadota > Alphaproteobacteria > Rhizobiales > Xanthobacteraceae > AP-16. The sequence continues at coordinate 2,247 of DATAIA010000159.1, read as the reverse complement.
AAAACGGCTGCCATTGTTCCAGATTCAGACGGCTCTCAGCATGAATGCGTCTTGGGGACAACGCGCCGCGATCCGCATCGATGGTGTCGTGCGCTATATGGGCTGGGCCGTCCCGCAAGCCGTATACATCGACTACGACATTATCCGCGCCGCACCCGTTCAACTGAACTACTCGGGAATCGGCGATATTCTTTGCTTCCACACCGGTATCCTGGATTGGAAATACGCGACGGCGATCGGCAAATGCGAAGCTAAATGGCCCTATGATGAAAGTGCTGCTCGGAGTTCGCTCGATAAAGTCGAGAAGGTGGTGGTTTATGCTGACGAAATCCACCGGTTGACGGATAAGGGTATCCAAGTCCTGATCGAGGGGCTCCGCCATGGCACTTCCTTTCATGGCAATGGCTGGAATCCCCGACACATCGAGGGAACAGATCACTTTTTCTTCTACTCGCTGGAACATGCGACCGGGAGGAAATTTCTGCACGGCCCGCCAGTGTGCCTGGGGGTTTATGTGGGCTCGCTGCTGCATGACAATCGTGCTGAAGAAATGCTGCAGACCATGCATCGCGTAGGCCTCGACATCCGCCCGGAGTCGTTGGGCATCACCTGGAAGGATGTTGGGATGGCTCTGTTCAATCTAAGGTCTTTCGTGCACGGGAGGGGCCTCTGGCATTCAATCGCTCACGACGTCGATATCGGACAGGATTTCGTCGATCGCGTGCGTGAGGGAGTGGAAGATGTTTATGGTGCCTGGACTCACGCGTGAGTAGAGCCGGCAGTCGGTAGGCCTCGCTTCGAAACAGCAGGAGAAATTCCGGCCTTTCTCCGAATTGTAACCGCATGTGCCGAGTGACGATCGCCTACCATTCGGCTGGGCCTAAGGTGGTGCAAGCTGACTATCTTTCCTTATGACCCGGATGGGATTTGGTGTCGTGGGACAATAGTCCCAATTCACTTACCGTTAGTCCCGAGGGGCTGGCGCGGCTTTGAGCCTGCCGCCTTCCTCAACAGTTCCAAAGTCACAATCGTTGAATGAAGTGGGCTGTCGTGCACTGTTGCCAGGTGCCGATATAGGGTGGGTTTGAGAAACCTTGGATACGCGCTCTGATGAGTACGACTATGTCATTGTCGGCGCCGGATCTGCAGGTTGTGTGCTTGCGAGTCGTTTAAGCGAGGATCCAGATTCGGCGGTGTGCCTGCTCGAGGCAGGTCCGAGCGACCACAGCATTCTGATCCGTATGCCGGCGGCTCTCATCTACCCCATTGAAAGCCCTGTCTACAATTGGAAGTTCGAAAGCGAACCTGAACCGGAATTGCTGGGACGGCGGATTGGTCAGGCGCGAGGCCGCTGTCTTGGCGGCAGCTCATCCATAAACGGGATGGTGTTCGTGCGCGGCAATCCGAGAGACTTCGACAGCTGGACGTCGATCGGCGTTGACGGGTGGTCCTATGAGCAATGCCTGCCTTATTTCAAGAGATTGGAGACTTTCGAGAATGGTAGAGATCCAAACAGAGGGGGCGATGGACCGATAACTGTTCTCCGAAGCCAAACGCGACACGTCTTCTATGATGCATTCCTGCAAGCGGGGCAACAATTCGGGCTTCGTGATGCTGGAGACTACAACAGCGGTCCCCAGCACGGTGTTCACGTCACGCAAGCAACCATCCGCGAGGGCATCCGATGCAGCACCTCGGTCGCCTATCTGCACCCCGCCATCGCTCGGCGGAATCTCGCGGTCAAGACCGGTTGTTTTGTTGAGCAAATTGAATTTGCTGGCAAGAAGGCTGTGTCCGTGAGTTATAGCCGTCGAGGTGAGCGCCGAAAAGCCGCCGCGGCCAGGGAGGTAATTCTTTGTGCGGGAACAATCGGCTCTCCACATCTGCTGATGCTCTCCGGCGTTGGCGATGCGGATCATCTTCGAGCTCACGACATCCCGGTCGTTTGTCATCTCCCGGGAGTTGGGCAAGACCTGCAAGACCACGTCGTGGCCTCGTTGCGACTCGCGTCCCACGGACCTTATTCGGTTAAGAGGATGCTGACCCCGCTTGGCCGCGCGAGGATCGGTCTCGAGTGGTTGCTGCTGAAACGCGGCTTGGGAGCAAGCAATTTCTTCGAAGTCGGAGCATTCTTCGGAGGGTCTGACCCTGCTTATCCAACTCTGCAGCACGAGTTTTTGCCTTTTCTGGCTGAGTTTCGGTCAGGCCACGTCGAGATTTCCGATGGCTATCAGTACTTTCTCAGCC
>DATAIA010000158.1:0-1538 GCA_036262895.1 Xanthobacteraceae bacterium | reverse complement strand
GGCGCCAAATGCGCCTGCCCCGACCGGCCGGTGGTGACGTTCACCGGCGACGCCGGGCTCTGGTACCACATCGCCGAGATCGAAACTGCCGCGCGCTGGAGCATCAATGCAGTCACGGTGGTCAATAACAATGCGGGTGGCAATCAGTCTAAGCGGGGTTTCGATCGCGTCTATGGGGGCACGCAAACCGTGCAGGCGCGCGAATTGTGGACCTTCAGCAAAGTCAATTTTGCCCGCATTGCCGAAGACATGGGAGCCGTTGGCATGCGAGTGGAGAAGCCCGCGGATATCGCGCGCGCGATCGAAGCCGGGCTGAAGGCGGCGCGGCCCGTGATCATCGACGTGGTGACCGACATTGAAGCTCTTGCGCCCTTGGCGGTGACGTGACGCAAGCGTAGGCTAGGGAACTTGGGCAGCCTCTGTACGTTGACTCAGACTTCTCTCATCGAGGCAGGCGGCTATGAACACGCAACCTCTTCACGTCGACGAGATCAGCGTCTGGTCGTGGGTAGCTATCGCAGTGTTTGCCTGGGTCTTGGTTGTGCTCTTGCTGCTTGCGCCGCGTAATCCGGCCCATATGGCGGGACCCATTACGCCTTTTGCCGATCCCACCCTCGTTGCGCCGCAAATCTCCGGAGAGCCGCAAGCCTAGCCGTGGGTGGATCCTGCAAATCCGCAGCTGAATTTTCCTGACCCCTCAACTATGATGCCTCGTGTAAAAACCACAGGAGGATGGGATGAGCGTTTTCGGCAATATCATGGGAAAAATCTTCGGGCACCATGCCGCAGCTGCAGGCCAATCGGCAGCACCCTCCGGCGCCGGATCCAGCACCTCTGGTGCAGGAACCGCTCCGTCGAGCAGCGGCACAGTTGGCCAGAAGCCCGCGGGTTCGTCGGTCGACGTCGAAGCCGTGTTGCGCGACAAGGCCGCGAAAAATCCGGAGAAACTCGACTGGCGGCATTCCATCGTCGACCTCATGAAGCTTCTCGACCTGGACAGCAGCCTTGGGGCCCGCAAAGAACTTGCCAAGGAGCTGAATTACACTGGCGCGCTCGATGGGTCCGCGCAGATGAACATTTGGTTGCATAAGCAAGTGATGACCAAGCTCGCGGAGAATGGCGGCAAAGTACCGGCCGACAGGATGAAGCATTAGTTCAATCAAATTGAACCACCGGACCTCGTCACCCACGGGCTTGACCACCGCACGTCGGTTTATCCGACTTGCGCACTTAAGGTGCCGAACTCGGGTAAAGTAAACCCGAGTTCGGTGGTCCATTTTCTTCGCAAGAAGATGGATTGCCGGGTCAAGCCCGGCAATGACGGACGCGCGCAGAGCGCCTCAGCTACATCAGCTCACTCTGAACTCGGAACTCAGGCGGCCCTCGCGGGATTGAATTCGCGGCGGCCAAGCCATGCCGCGCGAGATCGCGACGTGTTGGAGCGCCGCGACGTTCAAGGGCCCCGAGATGAACACTCCCCGCGCTTCGAAGAGCTATCTCGCCGATCTCACTCGACAGACGCGTTCCTTGCTCAACGA
>DATAIA010000157.1:0-1957 GCA_036262895.1 Xanthobacteraceae bacterium | reverse complement strand
GCCGCCGCGGTCGCGGCTGGAATTGGCGCCATCGCGCACGGCACCGACATCGCGGGTTCGATCCGTTATCCGGCCTATGCGTGCGGCATCCATGGCCTGCGGCCATCCTTCGGCAGGGTGCCGAATGTGAACTTCACCGGGAAGGACCGCCATATCGGCGGGCAGCTGATGGCGGATTTTGTTGCAAAAGTCGGTTGAGGATTTTCGCGAACAGTGATTCCGTCGCTCCGGCACGACCTGCTGGGGAGGCGCGCGATGATGGGGCGGCTCAACCACGATCAAGGGCAGCTTTTCTATTCATTCTGTCTTGCTGACGCAGTCCCGGACGATCATCCGATTCGCGGCATCGCATCAGTGCTTGACCTGACGTGGGTGCATGCGGAGCTCGCGCCTTACTATCCCCGGATCGGCCGCCCGTCGATCGACCCGGTACTGATGATCCGGATGCTGGTTATCGGCTACGCGTTTGCGATCCGCTCCGAGCGGGCATTGTGCCGTGAGGTTCAGGTCAACTTGGCATATCGGTGGTTCTGCGGTCTAAGCATCGAGGACAAGGTGCCGGATCATTCGGCATTCTCTCGTGCTCGGAACGAACGGTTCCGGAAGAGCGCTATCTTCCGCCGGATGTTCGAGCGGGTCGTTGAGAGCTGCGTTGCAGCCGGGCTGGTCGGCGGTGAAGGGTTTGCCGTCGATGCCAGCCTGATCGCGGCAGATGCCAACAAGCAGCGTTCGATCCCGGGTGCGGAATGGCAAAAGCCAAGCGATGCCGCGACCGCAAGCCGCGCTGTCAAGGAGTATTTGGCAACTCTCGACGACGCCGCCTTTGGCGCGGCGAGCGAGGTCATGCCGAAGTTCATCTCGCCATCTGATCCTGCCGCACAATGGACAGGAGCAATGCGGGGGCCTGCGTTCTTTGCCTATGCCGACAATTACCTGATCGACGTGAAGTGCGGCGTGATTGTTGATGTCGAGGCCTCGCGCGCGATACGTCAGGCAGAGGTCGGCGCGGCTCAAACGATGCTAAGCCGCACTGAGGAACGCTTCGGATTGAGGCCTGCCAGGCTTGCTGCAGATACGGCCTACGGCTCGGCCGCAACCCTCAACTGGATTGTCAACGAGAAGCAGATAGCTCCACATATTCCCGTCATCGACAAATCCAGGCGAGACGACGGCTCATTAAGCCGAAAGGACTTCACATTCGATGCGGATCGCAATGTCTATGTGTGTCCGCAGGGCAAGCTCCTCCACACGACGGGTCGAGTCCACGATGGCGAGACGGTTCTCTATCGGGCGAGAACTTCGGACTGCGGACCTTGCCCGTTGAAGTTCAGATGCTGCCCCAAGGCGCCCGAACGCAAGATCCCACGCAGCATCCACGAGGGCGCCCGCGATATCGCCCGTGCACTGGCTGACACCGACGCGTTCCAGCAATCACGCCGCGATCGCAAGCGCGTCGAGATGCTGTTTGCTCATCTCAAGCGCATTTTGAAGCTTGGGCGCCTTCGGCTTCGAGGTCCGCGCAGCGCCCAAGACGAGTTCACGCTCGGAGCCATCGCGCAGAACCTACGCCGCCTTGCCAAGATGAAGGCCCAGCCACCGCCATTCGTGGCTCCTTGTGCCGCGTGATGTCGGTAGCGTTCCGAATGTCGCCTCGCGCTCGCCAATCTGGCGAGCCGGAATGGCAATCTAGCCTTAGAAATCGAGGAGATGGGCTCGCCCGCTACACCCGCCGACTTTTGCAACAAAATCTGCAAGTAGCGGATCCCGTTGGCGGCGGGTTTGTCGAAAGCCTGGCTCGTCCCGGGGGCAATATGACCGGATTTACTGACGCCGAATATGCGATGAGCGGAAAATGGCTCGAGATCCTGAAGGAAATCGCGCCATCGATTAGGCGTGTTCTTGTTCTGCTCAGTCCCGGAAACACCGCGCGATGGACAGGATATTTTCAAGTTCTCCA
>DATAIA010000156.1:0-8611 GCA_036262895.1 Xanthobacteraceae bacterium | reverse complement strand
CGTGCACGGTGAAGTAATCCACGCCCTGCTCGCATTGCTCGATCAGCGTGTCGCGATAGATCTCCCAGGTGAGTTCCTCCGCAACCCCGCCCACTTTCTCCAGCGCCTGATAGATCGGCACCGTGCCGATCGGCACCGGCGAATTGCGGATGATCCATTCACGCGTGTTGTGAATGTTGCGGCCGGTTGAGAGATCCATCACCGTGTCGGCGCCCCAGCGGATCGCCCACACCATTTTTTCGATCTCTTCCTCAACCGAGGAACTCACGGCGGAGTTGCCGATATTGGCGTTGATCTTGGTGAGGAAGTTGCGGCCGATAATCATCGGCTCGATTTCCGGGTGATTGATGTTTGATGGAATGATAGCCCGGCCGCGCGCGACCTCGTCGCGAACGAATTCCGGCGTGATGAACGCAGGAACCGAAGCGCCGAAGCTCTCGCCGTCTTCAAGTGCGGCCTGTGCGCGCTCGAGCATCTGCTTGCGGCCGAGATTTTCGCGCTCGGCGATGTAGATCATTTCTTTGGTGAGGACCCCCGCACGGGCCCATTCCATCTGGGTGATTGGTGCATCGCCGACGCCGCGCATCGGAAGGTGCTGACGCGGAAATTCGCGTGCGATCCGCTCACCGGCATTGCCGTTGTCTTCCGGCTTGATGGCACGGCCCTCATAGACCTCAACGCCGCCACGGGCGCGGATCCAGGGTTCGCGCAGACGGGACAGTCCGGCGGTGACTTCGATTTTCACAGCGGGATCGGTGTAGGGGCCCGATGTATCGTATACCGGGATCGGTTCTTCGCCGGAACCTTCCGACAGGGGAATTTCCCGGAGCGGGACCTTCAGGTCAGAGGCGGCGGTGGGCGTTGCGTAGATTTTGCGGGAGCCCGACAAAGGCCCGGTCGTTACCTTCGGCTCGCTGCCTGGAGTAGGGACGTGCTTATTCATCGGATCTCCTCCGTTTGGGGACCTGGAGATCCGGGCTGGCTAAGAACGGCTTTCGGGAAAAAAGTCCCTGTCCCTTCGCCGGCGTGACCCGGATCAGGTTCAAAGGGTCACCGCGTCGCCATCGGGCCTGCGGTATCTCAGCCCCATAACCGGGGCTCCCCTCGGAACAGTCCTATATTTAGAGTGCCTGCGCGGACTGTCAACGTGAGTGTTGACCGTTTTAGCCCCGGTGTGCGTGCCAGCCGACCACGGCGTCAGGCACAGAATCCGTTGAGGCAAAATAGGGCTTCAAATCGAGCAAGGCCGTGCCATCGAGACAATCGAGGCCGACCACGGAAAGCGTCGTTTTCTCACATTTGAGAAGGCGCACGACGCTGGCGGCAATTGGGTTGGGCCGCGCCGGCGAGCGCAACGCAAATGTGCCGCGGGCCTCTCCATAGTGTCGCGGAACCTGGAGTGCGAGATCGCGCCGCGCCTGATCCATCCAATAGAGCACCAGCACGTGGCTGCAGGTCTCGATGCCCGTGAGCGCCTGCGTCCAACGTGGATCAACCTCAATCGTACACATCGCATCGGACTCGCGCCCGTTTTTCGGGCAGTCCTCGCGACGCGTCCATGGCGTACGAATGCGTCCGATGAAGTAGAGCCCCGCATCAAATTGACCGGGGAGATCAACCGCGATTTCGCCGGGGCGGACATCGTATGTGCGATGATCTTTCATGGGTTTTTGACACATTGTGTGTTGAAGAAGATTGCTGTCGTCATGCGTATAACGACTTGGAACTTTATGTCGATCAAACTTTCGATATCGGACATTGCTGTTGCTTTTTCGCAGACGCGCATTGCCGTCGTCATTGCGGAGGATCTGATCATTGCACCTGAGCGCTCTGCGGCGCTTGATGATCTCATCCGCGAGCGCGAGGCGGCGGCGCGGGCCCAATGGGCCGATTTTGAACTGTCGCAAATTCCCGGAATTGCCGCTTGGCGGCAAGCCTACAAGGCTTTCGGCATCAAACAAACGCGATACCGTTCGTCGGTTGAACGGATTGTAAAAAATGTGCTGGCCGATCGCGAACTCTCGCGCATCAACGCATTCGTCGACCTCTATAACGCCGTTTCGCTGCAACATGTGCTGCCGCTTGGAGCCGATGATCTCGACAAAGTCGTGCGTCCCTTGGCTTTCCGATACGCCCGGGACGGCGACAGTTTTGTCGATATGGCGGAGGGAGCGAACGAATTCGGTGACGTGCCGGACCAGCCCAAGCCGGGAGAGGTTGTCTTCGCCGACGCTGAAAAGGTTTTGTGCCGACGTTGGAATTGGCGACAGGACGCGCGTTCGTTGATCACGCCGCAAACGGAGCGGGCGATCGTGACATTGCAATCCAACGGGTGGGGCGACGTCGAAGCGGCGGCAACGGACTTGGCTGACCTGATTTCCCGGTTTTGCCGCGGGCAGTGCCGGACTGCCTTTCTCAGCGCTTCCCAACCCAATGTGGAGATCTGAAGGGGCATCGATCGGTTTTGGACCTCCTTGCCATGGTTCATTTTAACGTATAAAGATATCTTTATATACTTTTCCTTATTATGGCCGGTCTGGGCCAGACTGAATCAAGACTGGATACCGCCGCGATGACCGAAGAACAGTCACACCACCTTCCTTTCAAAGAGCTTCATTCTGCTCTTAAAGCAGCGGGTGAGGGCACGCGTCTGCGCATTCTGGCCCTACTTTCGGAAGCCGAACTGACGGTTTCCGACCTGACCACGATCTTGCGTCAGTCGCAGCCCCGCATTTCGCGTCATCTCAAGCTGCTGGCGGAGGCCGGTCTTGTCGACCGGTTCCGGGAAGGAAGCTGGGCATTCTTCCGGATTGCCGAGCGCGGCGGGGGCGCTCAGCTTGCTGAAACCCTGATCAAGCGGCTCGACCTTGCCGACCCCGTGGTCGCGCGCGATCGCGAGCGTCTTGTCGAGGTGCGTTCCGCCCGCGCTTCGGCGGCACAGGACTATTTCAGTGCGCATGCCGCGCAATGGGACCGCATCCGCAAGCTTCACGTTTCGGACGCGACCGTTGAAGCCGCAATCCAGGCGGCACTTGCCGCGCCGCCATTCCAATCATTGCTCGATCTTGGCACCGGAACGGGACGCATTCTGGAAATGTTCGGCGGTCAAATCGAACGCGGTCTCGGCATCGATCTCTCGCTCGACATGCTGTCGATTGCGCGCGCAAGACTGGAGCGGGCGGGCTTTAAACATTGCAGCGTGCGCCAGGGCGACATTTACGATGTCGCGGTGCCGCGCGGGTCATTCGACGTCGTCGTCGTTCACCAGGTGCTGCATTATTTGGATGACGGTGCGCGCGCCATTCGGGAAGCGGCGCGGGTGTTGAAACGAAGCGGCCGTCTGTTGGTCGTCGACTTTGCTCCCCACGATCTTGAGTTCTTGCGGGAAGAGCACGCGCATCGGCGGCTTGGTTTTTCGGAAGAGACGATTGCGCAGTGGATGGTCGCCGCAGGGCTCGATGTCACGCTGCACAAGACCCTGCCACCGAACAAGAATTCCGAGGGAAAAATTGCGGTCTCGCTTTGGCTTGCCCGCGATCCTCGGGTTCCGCTTGCAGGTGCGCGAGAGGTCGCGTGATGCCGGAAAACGGAAACGCACGGCGCAGCAGGTTTGTCGGCACGGCTGCACGAGACGTCATTCGGGTTTCGTTTGAATTCTTTCCGCCCAATACCGAAGAGATGGAACGCACGCTGTGGGATGCGATCAACCGGCTTGCGCCGCTCTCGCCGGCCTTCGTCTCCGTTACATATGGCGCCGGCGGATCGACCCGCGAGCGCACGCACACAACCGTCAAACGCATTCTAACGGAAACGTCGCTGGTGCCCGCAGCGCATTTGACTTGCGTTGCGGCATCCCGCGGCGAAGTCGATCAAGTCATCCGCAGTTACTGCGATTCAGGCGTGAAGCATATTGTCGCGCTACGTGGCGATCCGCCCGGCGGGGCCGGTGAATGCTATCGGCCGCATCCCGGCGGCTATACGAATGCCGCGGATCTGATTGGCGGCATTCGGCGGATCGCCGATGTCGAGGTTTCAGTCGCGGCTTATCCCGAAAAGCATCCGGATAGTGCGACGATCGAAGCGGATATCGACATGCTTGCGGCGAAAGTTGATGCCGGTGCGACACGGGCGATGACCCAGTTCTTTTTCGAAAACGATCTTTACTTCCGCTATCTCGATCGCGTGCGGGCGCGCGGCATCAATATTCCGATCGTGCCGGGCATTCTGCCCGTGCAGAACTTCAAACAGACAACGGCGTTTGCGTCACGATGCGGTGCATCCGTCCCGCGCTGGCTCGCGGAGCGGTTCGATGGCTTGGAGAACGATGCGGCAACGCGCAAGCTGATTGCGGCGGCGGTGGCCGCCGAGCAGGTGCTTGATTTGGTCGATCGCGGCGTTTGCGAATTCCATTTTTATACGATGAACCGGGCGGATCTTGTTTATGCGATCTGCCATTTGTTGGGATTGCGGTCTAGTTCGCAACAGCATGAGGCGCCGATCCTCCCTCTCCCCTTTGGGGAGAGGGTTGGGGTGAGGGGGCTCGGGCATTGATGTTTGTCCCATGCGGTGAGGCAAATGGCACACGAGGTCGCTTTTGCACGAAAGCTCAGGCGCAACCAAACCGATGCAGAACGTGAGCTATGGTTCCGTCTAAGAGATCGCCGGCTAGGAGGCTTTAAGTTCAGGAGGCAAGCGCCAGTTGATCGATATGTCGTCGATTTTGTTTGCGCGGATGCGCGGTTGGTCATCGAGCTTGATGGTGGGCAGCACGCAACAATGGATGAAACAAATCGGAAAGCAGCTTTGGAATCGATGGGATTCCTGGTGCTGAGATTTTGGAACGATGACGTTTTGCAAAACATGAATGGCGTTCTGGAAACCATTGCGAGTGTACTGAATAAACATTCGCCGTATCCCCCTCACCCCAACCCTCTCCCCAATGGGGAGAGGGAGCAGAGGTGATGAATCCTATGACCCTGCCCAATAACAAAACTTCACCAGCCGAAATTTTGCTCCGCCAAGCCGCGTCCGAGCGCATTCTGGTGCTCGACGGTGCCATGGGCACCATGATTCAAGCGCTCGCGCTTGATGAAGAAGGCTATCGCGGTGCACGGTTCGATGCTTGGAACCGCGAGGTGCGCGGCAATAATGATCTGCTTAATCTCAGCCGGCCCGATGCGGTGCGTGATATTCACCTCGCGTATTTCCGCGCCGGCGCCGACATCGCAGCAACCAACACGTTCTCATCGACGTCAATCGCGCAGGCCGATTACGGCATGGCCGCGATTGCTTACGAACTCAACGTGGCGGGCGCACGGCTTGTGCGCGAGGCGGCGGCAATCGCGCAACAGGAGGACGGTCGTCCTCGTTTCGTTGCCGGTGCGCTTGGTCCAACCAATCGCACTGCTTCGATTTCTCCGGATGTGAACAGGCCCGGATTCCGCGCCATTACGTTTGACGAACTTCGCGAAGCCTATACCGAGCAGGTGAGGGGATTGCTGGATGGAGGCGTCGATCTGCTCCTGGTCGAGACCATTTTCGATACGCTCAATGCCAAGGCGGCGCTTTATGCCATCGCCGAGCTGAGCGATGAGCGCGGCGTGCACATTCCGGTGATGATCTCGGGCACGATCACCGACCTCTCGGGCCGCACGTTATCCGGTCAAACACCGGAAGCATTCTGGAACTCGCTGCAGCACACTGCACCCTTTTCAATCGGTTTGAACTGCGCCCTCGGCGCCAAGGAAATGCGCGCGCATATCGCAGAAATCGGTCGCGTTGCCGATACGCTTGTCTGCGCTTATCCCAACGCAGGTTTGCCGAACGAATTCGGCCTCTATGACGAGAGCCCGGACTATATGGCTGAATTGCTGGGTGAGTTCGCCGCATCCGGCCTTGTCAATATTGTCGGCGGCTGTTGTGGAACGACGCCCGAACATATTCATGCGATCGCTCGCGTGGTCGAGGGCAAGGCGCCGCGCACCATTCCGAAGATATCGCCGTTGCTGCGCTTGTCTGGACTTGAGCCGTTTACGCTCACGCCGGAAATCCCGTTCGTCAATGTGGGCGAACGCACCAACGTCACGGGCTCGGCAAAATTTCGCAAGCTTGTGACCTCCGGCGATCTCGCCGGCGCGCTTGTTGTGGCGCGCGATCAGGTCGCCAACGGCGCCCAGGTCATCGACGTGAACATGGACGAGGGTTTGCTCGATTCCGAAAAAGCGATGGTCGAATTTCTCAGCCTCATCGCCGCGGAACCGGATATTGCGCGCGTGCCGGTGATGATCGATTCCTCGAAATTTTCCGTCATTGAGGCTGGCCTGAAATGCGTTCAGGGCAAGGCAATCGTTAATTCGATCTCGATGAAGGAAGGAGAGGTTGAATTCATCAAACATGCCAAAGTGGTGCGGCGCCACGGAGCGGCCGTCGTCGTCATGGCATTTGACGAGAAAGGCCAGGCTGACACGATTGAGCGCAAGACCGCAATCTGCGCGCGCGCCTACGATATCCTTGTCAATCAAGTCGGGTTTCCGCCCGAAGACATTATCTTCGATCCAAATATTTTCGCGATCGCGACCGGCATCGAAGAGCATGACAATTACGGGCTTGCCTACATCGAAGCCACGCATTGGATCCGAAACAATCTTGCCCATGCGCACGTCTCGGGCGGCGTCTCCAATCTTTCATTCTCGTTCCGCGGCAATGAGCCGGTGCGCGAGGCGATGCACTCGGTGTTTTTGTTCCATGCCATCAAAGCCGGCATGGATATGGGGATCGTCAATGCCGGCCAGATGGCCGTTTATGATGATCTTGATTCGGAGCTGCGCGAAGCCTGTGAAGATGTCGTTCTTAATCGCCGCGCCGATGCGACCGAGCGCTTGCTGGCCCTTGCCGATCGCTTCAAGGGACACGGCAAGGAAAAGAAGGAAGCCGATCTTGCGTGGCGGAGCTGGCCTGTCGACAAGCGGCTTTCGCATGCATTGGTCCACGGCATCACGGATTTCATTACCGAGGACACCGAGGAGGCACGGAAGTCTGTCGATCGCCCGCTTTCCGTAATCGAAGGCCCGTTGATGGCCGGCATGAACGTGGTCGGAGATTTATTTGGATCGGGTAAGATGTTCCTGCCGCAGGTCGTCAAATCCGCGCGCGTGATGAAACAGGCTGTCGCGCATCTCATGCCCTTTATGGAGCAAGAAAAGCATGAGAGCGGCCGTGACCAGGCATCATCGGCCGGCAAGATTGTGATGGCGACGGTGAAGGGCGACGTTCACGACATCGGCAAGAACATCGTCGGCGTCGTACTTCAGTGCAATAATTTCGAGGTCATTGATCTCGGCGTTATGGTTCCGGCGACCAAAATTCTTGAAATCGCAAAAGCGGAGAAGGCGGACATCATCGGTTTGTCGGGTCTTATCACGCCATCACTTGACGAGATGTGCCATGTGGCAGCCGAGATGGAACGGCAAGGTTTCAGTGTGCCGCTGTTGATTGGTGGAGCAACAACAAGCCGCGTGCACACGGCCGTCAAAATCCATCCTAATTATCAACGCGGTCAGGCGGTCTATGTGAACGATGCCAGTCGCGCCGTCGGCGTGGCTTCCGCGCTTCTATCGAAAGAAGGCTACGAAAATTACGTCACGGGCGTGCGCGCCGAATATGCCAAGATCGCCGATGCGCATGCGCGCAGTCAGGAAGACCGCCATCGCCTTTCGCTTGTGGATGCGCGGGCCAATGCGGCAAAGCTTGACTGGTCGGCGGGAGCGCGGCCGATCGCGCCGCAATTCTTTGGAACGAAAGTTTTCCAGGATTATCCAGTCGAGGAATTGATCCAGTATATCGACTGGTCTCCGTTCTTCTCGACCTGGGAATTGACGGGAACATTTCCCGCCATCCTTGACGATCAGAAATTCGGTGCGGCGGCGCGCGAACTTTATGCCGACGCGCAGGCGATGCTTAAAACCATTGTTGCGCAGCGGGTGTTCCGCCCCTCGGCAGTGATTGGGTTCTGGCCCGCCAATGCGGAGGGCGACGACATCGTTCTATTTGCCGATGAAAATCGGAACGAGCGGATTGCCACGTTCTGCACCTTGCGACAGCAACTTGCCCGTCGCGAAGGTCGTTCCAACGTGGCGCTTTCCGATTTCATCGCGCCGCTCAAGAGCGGTATTCCCGATTATATCGGCGGCTTCACCGTGACGGCGGGCCTTGGCGAAGATGAATTTGCCGATCGTTACAAACACGCCAACGATGATTACTCGTCAATCATGGTCAAGGCGCTTGCCGACCGGCTTGCGGAAGCGTTTGCCGAGCGCATGCATCAGCGCGTGCGTCAGGAATTCTGGGGTTATGCGCCTCATGAGCAATCGAGTGCCGGCGATTTGATTGCGGAACGCTATCAGGGCATTCGCCCCGCGCCCGGTTATCCGGCGCAGCCCGACCACACGGAAAAAGCAACGCTATTCCGCTTGCTCGGCAGTGAGGAGAAAATGGGCGTTCGGCTGACCGAGAGTTTCGCGATGTGGCCCGGCGCGTCGGTGTGCGGGCTTTATTTCAGTCATCCCGACAGCCGTTATTTCGGTGTAGGCAAGATCGAGCGCGACCAGGTCGA
>DATAIA010000155.1:0-4697 GCA_036262895.1 Xanthobacteraceae bacterium | reverse complement strand
ATCGATCCCAAAATCCCGGTACATCCGCGGAAATCTCAGGTCGGCTGTGCGTGTTCTCCCAGAGCTTGATCGGCTCTGATTGAAACGGAATCGGGCACTCGATTCTCCTTCCGACGCGTTTTCTTCACAGGAATCGGGGCCCGCTTCGGTCGAAAAATGCTCTTAGACGCTGCGAAGATTTTCCGCGCTGGTTTTGCCACGCGCGCTGTCGACCTTGGCCTCGAACGAAACCTTCTGCCCTTCGTTGAGCGACCCCAACCCAGCGCGCTCGACCGCGCTGATGTGAACGAATACGTCATTGCCGCCGTCATCGGGCTGAATGAAGCCGAAGCCCTTTGTCGCGTTGAACCACTTCACTGTTCCGATTGTCATGTAACTTCTCCAAGATGCGCGAATGCGCGATGCGCCCGCACGACCTCCGCGCGGACTTGATCCGATTTCAGCGATGTCCTGGGGAGTAGAGCCGGTAAGGCGCGATCAACAAGGCAAATCGACTATTCGAATGCGCGGCGTCTACGCGACTGCGCCGGAGATAGCAAGCGAAATCGGAGATCACGACGCAGCGCCAAAGCGGGGGACGTGCTGATCAACCAAGCCGGCTGATCTGCTCCTCGGTGACGACCCGCTCGACGTTTTCGGTCTTGCTCTTGATGCGATAGCGCGGCCGGCCGTCCGCCTCGATCGGCAGGCAGGTGACGACAGTGTACACGCTGCGCTCCTTGACCGTGGCCCGGCCCTGCGGGCCCTGCAACTGGTGATGAACGTTATCATTGATCGCAAAATTGTGGGCCATCGCTGCTTTTTCCGTTGAAGCGCGGCTTTTAGGCGCATTGGCCAGGCAAAGCAACATCTGGGTGGAGGCTTTTGCTGCCGGAGGCGCCCGGTCCAAAGGCACCGATACGGGTTTCAAGCCTGTTCAAGCCGGTTTTGGCTGTTACGATGCAATCTCGTCAGGTTGGGGGCTGAACATGCAGCGCCGCGATTTCATAGCGCTACTTGGCGGCGCGGCCGCTTTGCCGATAGCCGCTATCGACGCCGAAGCGGACCTCGGATTGACCGGCATTGAACTCGGTTCTTGACCGAATTAGAAGTCGCCTACCTACTGAAGCCACCTCACGGGCTCGGCTCGGCAGCCTGCGTCATCGTCGGGGGTGTGAGCACCTGTCTGACGGGCCGCCCAACGCAATCGTTGCGGCGAGCGCTGGTGCCAGTACACAATCGCATCCATGATCTCAGGTTCGCGGTCACGGAGCCGGGCGGACCTATCTGGTGATAGGCCAGAGCCTTGCGATCACGCCACTCAATGTCCTTTATTGACCCGAAGCCGACGTTGCGAACATAGATGTCCCCACGTCTTCGCCAGATCAATATGCTATTTTTGAGCTGTTGGGGTTAGGCCAATGACAAGACAAGACGATGCAGCTGGCAGAAAAGTAAAAACGACACGTCGCAAGGCGTTCAAAACGGCCGGCAAGACGAAGGTTGCGCGTGTCAGCAAGCATGCCAGTGCAGGCGAGACGATTGCGCTGCTCCAACACCAGCTAAACGATGCGCAGGAGCGACAAACGGCGACGTCGGAGGTTCTCAACGTCATCAGCTCGTCGCCGCGCGACATGAACCCAGTTTTCGAGGCCATCCTCTCTAACGCGTTGCGAATCTGCGAAGCCAAATTCGGGCACCTCTTGCTCTACGAGGGTGAAAAGTTTCTCGCGGCGCACCTCCACGACGTTCCGCCGTCCTACCGCGAGTACTGGGAGCAGCACGGACCGATAAGTCCAAGTCCAAACACAGGCCTTGGTCGCCTCGCGCGTACAAAGCAAGTCGCTCATATCCCCGATCTGAAAGCTGACTCGGCCTACGTTGAACGGGAGCCCTTGCGTGTCGTTACCGTGGAGCAGGCAGGAGCAAGGTCCTTCCTTGCCGTGCCGATGCTCAAGGAGAACAGACTAATTGGCGCGATCGTAATTTACCGCAAGGAAGTGCGTCCATTTTCCGACAAGCAGATTGAGCTAGTCAGGAACTTCGCGGCGCAGGCGGTAATTGCAATTGAGAATGCGCGGCTGTTTAGCGAGGTACAAGCAAGGACGCGCGATCTCGAGGAAGCGTTGAGATATCAAACCGGCAGCGCTAACATCCTCAGCGTAATCGCCTCCTCGCCCACTGACGTCGGACCCGTGCTGCATGCCATTGTCGAAAGCGCCTGCGAGCTTTGCCAAGCGTATGACGCCGTGATCATTCTGAAACATGGCGACGAGCTTCAGCTCAGCGCACATCACGGTCCGATACCGATCAACCGACAGAACTGGGGAAACAATCGCAGTTCGGTTTCGGGCCGCGCCATGGCGGATGGGCGACCGGTCCACGTCCATGACGTGCTCGCCGACGAGGCCCGGGAATTCGAGATCGCCCGCGGCATGTCCCGAGTTGACGGTTGCCGCACACTTCTTGCCGCACCGTTGCTGAGGGAAGGTGAACCAATAGGAGCACTTCTCCTTCGTCGCACCGAAGTTAATCCGTTCAGCGACAAGCAGATTGCCTTGCTTCAGACGTTCGCCGACCAGGCGGTGATCGCCATTGGCAATGTCCGCCTCTTCGAACAAGTGCAGGCGCGCACGCGCGAGCTCTCGGAGTCGCTGCAGCAGCAGACGGCGACCTCCGAAGTGCTGCAGGTGATCAGCTCGTCGCCCGGCGAGCTGGCCCCGGTGTTCGAAAAGATGCTGGAGAATGCGACGCGGGTTTGCGGCGCGGGATTCGGATCGATGGTGCTGGTGGACGGCGACAAGTTGCAGCAGGTGGCATTCTATAATCCGCCCCCGGAGCTCGCTGCTGTGCGAACCAATCAGGTCCGGAAGGTTCATCCACTGAGCTCCATCGCTGCTGCGGTCCGCGACAAGCGGGTGGTCCAGATCGAGGATATACGTAGTAGCCCCGCCTACCTCGCGGGCGCGCAGCATGCGATCGAGCTGACAGAGCTCGGTGGGGCGCGGACCATCGTCGTCGTGCCCATGGTCCGCGACGACGATGCGATCGGCGTGATCACCGTCTATCGGCAGGAGGTGCGGCCCTTCGGCGACAAGCAGATTGACCTGTTGACCAATTTCGCAAGACAAGCCGTCATTGCCATCGAGAACGCGCGGCTGCTCCGGGAGTTGCGTTTGCGAACTGAGGAGCTTTCGCGCTCACTTGATGATCTGCGCACCGCGCAGGACCGTCTGGTCCAGACCGAAAAACTCGCCTCGCTCGGCCAACTCACGGCCGGTATCGCGCACGAAATCAAAAACCCACTAAACTTCGTCAACAATTTCGCGTCGATCTCGGCCGAACTCGTGGATGAGATGACGGACGTGTTTCAAAATTCGGCACTAGATGAGGCGAGCCGGCGAAAGGAGCTGGATGAAATCCGCGAACTCCTGAAAAGTAATCTGGAAAAGGTCGTGCAGCACGGTAAGCGTGCGGACTCCATAGTCAAGAACATGCTGCAGCACTCGCGCGGGGGCTCGGGTGAACAGCGTTCCGCCGATATAAACGCTCTTGTCGAGGAGAGCCTCAATCTTGCGTATCACGGCGCACGCGCCGAAACGCCCGGCTTCAACATTACCATCAGGCGAGATCTAGATCCGGCGGCGGGCATGGTCGATATCTATCCGCAAGAAATCACCCGAGTGTTCCTCAACCTGATTTCCAATGGGTTTTATGCGGCGATCAAGCGCAAGGAAGCGCACGAAGATGGTTTCGAGCCAACGCTGACCGCGACCACCAAGCGCTCCGCCGACCATGTTGAAATTCGGATTCGGGACAACGGCACCGGTATTCCGGACGAGATCAAGGACAAGATTTTCAATCCCTTCTTTACTACCAAGCCCGCCGGCAAAGGCACGGGACTTGGCCTTTCCCTAAGCCACGACATCATCGTGAAACAACATGCCGGTAGTATACGGATCGAGACCGAGCTGGGCGTATTCACGGAATTCATCATTACGCTACCGCGAGCAACATCTGCGCAAAATCCGGAACGGAGCGCAAAATGAGTACGTACATTGTCGTCGTCGATGACGAGCCCGACGTCGAAAGCATGTTCCGGCAGCACTTCCGGCGCGATCTGCGTTCGGGGCGTTTTCTGATGGAGTTTGCTCTGTCTGCGCAGTCCGCTTTAGAACAGGTGAAAGCGATCCCCGATCCGTCGCTGATACTGATCCTCTCCGACATCAACATGCCCGGAATGACCGGGCTCGAGATGCTTCCCAAGGTTAAGGCAGAACGTCCAAATGTCCCGGTCATCATGATTACGGCCTACGGGGACGAGGCGACGAAAAAGAGGGCGACGGATCTCGGCGCAGCCGGATTGCTGCCTAAGCCAATCGACTTCGGCCTGCTGCGCCAGGAAATCGACCAGCGCCTGGACAGATTGGCGTAGTCTCCTGTTGGCACTTAGCGGACATGTCGAGCACGGCGGGCGATGTCTGCTTCCGGGGAACAAGCGGACGCCAACGCTAGCGGCGACTTTCGACGCGAAGCTGACTTGAGCCCTATGTGGGCGCCTTATCGCGCCTTACTACTATGCTCATAGTTGACACCGGACAGGGAACGCGGCATTCTACTATAAACCTAGTAGGAACGAATAGGATGGACGTCCAGTTCACGGATCGAGAAATCGACGTCATGGAGGTGCTTTGGGAGCGCGGACCGTCCCTTGTCGC
>DATAIA010000154.1:0-2730 GCA_036262895.1 Xanthobacteraceae bacterium | reverse complement strand
TCGCCAAGGACGTTGTGGATCGGATGCCAATAAGAAAAACGGAGCCAAAATTAGAAAGCTCAAAGAGCCTCCTGGTCGCAATAAAAAAATTCGCACAATCGAGGGTCGTGCCTGTTCATGTTGGATGAGCAGTCGTCCTTTGTTAATCCGAGGGGGCGTAGGGTGAAAATTCTAGTCGACTATGTTAGC
Organism: Xanthobacteraceae bacterium; assembly: GCA_036262895.1. Lineage (GTDB taxonomy): Bacteria > Pseudomonadota > Alphaproteobacteria > Rhizobiales > Xanthobacteraceae > AP-16. Next base: position 2,541 of record DATAIA010000154.1, on the reverse strand, counting down.
CGTCACGATCCCTGATGCCGCAAGTCACTGTTGTCTTTCGTGGATCGACGCGCTTCTCACGTCAAACGTTACACATTCGGCAAGCGTGCGCTTTTTGCCAAGTGCGCGAGACTGACTAAGTCCGTTGATGAATTAAGCGCATTTAAACGTGTGTAGTGCGGGCAAATATATTGCCATCAAATAAAAAATATTACCGAATTACTCAGCTCAGGGAGAGGGCATGGATATTGTCTTTTCGATTGAAGAGGAAATTTGCGCGCCGGTACTGGACAAGCATGAGCCGGTTCGCTATGGGGATTCGCTCGTACTGGAAAGCTGCGGGAGTCGGGAACCTACTTTCCTAGCGATAGCGGTTCAGGAAAGCGGAAAACGCAGTCCATCGTCATTGCATGTCGATGCAGCAGGTGCGGGGCGATATGCAAGCGGTGACTATATTTGGACGTTTGTTCCGGCCCCGGGAACAAAGAAAAGGCGTGGCGATCCAGTGTCTTTTGCAGATCGAGTACGTATTCAAATATTCGATAGCAGGGGCAATTACCGTTATCTCGCACTAATTCCCGCAGATAGCAGGTATGCCTTGGCCGCCAGGCATCCCGCCGCCCCTCGGTTTGTTGCCGTCGCGGAAAAAACGCCGAGCAGTCAAGCGATGTCGATATGGTCGGTGGCGAGTGCGCCGCGCCTTCGAGCCGAGCCGTCCGGGCGCTTATTGCCCGACGGAGAGCGCGCGGCAAACGTGGAATTCGGTCATGGGAATTACGTCGCACTCATTAATGGCGCGGGATACTTGAGTGTGGCGCCGGGTCCTTATTGCGGAATTCACAATAGCGTCAGTACGCAGTCGGATTTGCCAGACAGCGGTATGGCGGTGTGGTGGCGTGCCTATCGTAGCGTTGCTGACGCGCGGCGCTCGCTCTAGGATTAACCACGCTCCGCGTGCGCCCTGTCTCGCTTGCGCGGACGACGGGAGGGCGCCGCGCCACCGGCTGGCTGTCTGCACCGGTGAGCGCCCGTCCGCCAGCGAGCGGATGCTCGCTGCGAACAGCGTTGCGACACGACAGCGCAAACGGCTGCGGCCCCCTGCCAATGTGTCGCCCAATACACTCAGGCAGCGACCCGCGCGGCGATCGCAGCGCCAACTTCGTGCGTTTTGGCGCTTCCGCCAAGGTCGCCGGTACGTGGACCTTCTTTCAATGTCGCCTCGATGGCGGCAAGGATCGCATCATGCGCCTCGCGCTCCTTGCCGGTTTGATTGCCGAGAAAATCGAGCATCAGCGCAGCTGACCAGATCATGGCGATCGGATTTGCGATGTGCTTGCCGGCGATGTCCGGTGCGGAGCCGTGCACGGGTTCGAACAGAGACGGAAAGGTACGTTCAGGGTTGAGACTTGCCGAAGGCGCGAGACCGATCGTGCCGGTGCAGGCGGGTCCCAGGTCGGAGAGGATGTCGCCAAATAGATTCGTTGCGACGACGACGTCGAAACGATCGGGATTGAGGACGAAGCGGGCTGTCAGAATGTCGATGTGCTGTTTGTCCCACGTCACATCCGGATATCGCGCAGCCATTTCCTCGGCGCGCTTGTCCCACCACGGCATGCTGATCGAAATGCCGTTGCTCTTTGTCGCCACAGTGAGTTGCTTGCGCGCGCGCCGTTGCGCCAAGTCGAATGCAAACTTCAACACGCGCTCACTGCCGTGCCTTGTGAAGATCGATTGCTGCGCCACGAACTCGCGTTCGGTGCCTTCGAACATCACACCGCCCACCGATGAATACTCACCTTCAGTGTTCTCGCGCACGATCCAGAAATCGATGTCGCCGGCTTGGCGGCCTGCGAGCGGTGAGGGCACACCTTCGAAGAGTCGGGCCGGCCGCAAATTGATGTACTGGTCAAATTCGCGGCGAAACTTGATCAGCGAGCCCCAAAGCGAGATGTGGTCCGGCACCTTCGCGGGCCACCCGACTGCGCCGAACAGGATCGCGTCACACTGGAGAAGCTGGGCCTTCCAGTCGTCGGGCATCATCGTGCCGTGCTTCTCGTAGTAGTCGCAGCTCGCCCATTCGATGTGCTCATATTCAATTGGAATCCCGAAGCGGCGGCATGCCGCATCGAGCACGCGTAGCCCTTCGGGCATGACTTCGGTTCCGATGCCGTCGCCGGGAATCACGGCGATACGATATTTGCCAGACATGACTATTTACCTCCCGAGCCGGATGGCCAAATGGTTTGACCCGCCATTCTATTCTTGGCAGCGTCGCGCGAAATCGGGTTCCTAGGCAAATATGTTGTTTAAAAGAGAGAATAAACACACTTGCCGTGAAGGTGAGAAGTGGTGAGCGAGCCGGCCCGAGCCAATCGTGACTACTAGGGCATGTGCATTGCTTCACCGCTTGTGGGTCCATCTTGTTGTTAGCGATGATGGAATGAGCCCAGATAGCTAGCAAGCTGACTCCCCGATTCAAGCTGCAGCAATAGGTGCTGAATATTAAGCCATCGCTTCGATGGAGATGGCGATGATGCATGCGCGGCATGCCGGTCATCTGAT
>DATAIA010000153.1:0-7997 GCA_036262895.1 Xanthobacteraceae bacterium | reverse complement strand
CCCCACCCGGCTCGCTCCGCTCACCACCCTCCCCGCGGAGCGGGGAGGGGTGACCTTGCCACTCAATTGCCCTGAAGGTTCTAACGGGATCGTTCCATGCCAGTTCTTGCCATTCCGTTTCCTGCATTTGACCCGGTTTTCATTCAACTCGGGCCGCTCGCGATCCGCTGGTATGCGCTCGCCTATATCACCGGAATTCTGCTCGGGTGGGTTTATGCGCGGGCGCTGGTCAGCTCTGAAAGGCTGTGGGGCGGTACGCCGCCGATCACCAAACTCGATTTCGACGATTTCATTCTTTGGGTGACGCTCGGGATAATTCTCGGAGGCCGCACCGGCTATGTGCTGTTCTACAATCTGCCGCATTTCGCCGCGCATCCCGCTGAGATCATCGAAGTGTGGAAAGGCGGCATGTCGTTTCATGGCGGGTTCCTCGGCTGTGTCCTCGCCGTGGTGCTGTTTGCCCGCAGTCGTAAGCTTCCCATTTTTTCGCTGGGTGACGTAACTTGTGCAGTCGCCCCGATTGGCCTTTTTCTCGGGCGCATTGCGAATTTCATCAATGGCGAGTTATGGGGCCGGCCCACTGACGTGCCGTGGGGCGTGATCTTTCCGAGCGGAGGTCCGTGGCCGCGCCATCCAAGCCAGCTTTATGAGGCAGCTCTTGAGGGCATGGTGCTGTTCGTTATTCTGGCGCTGCTGGTGCGGTTTGGCGCGCTGAAACGGCCCGGTTTCATTCTTGGCGCTTTCGCCCTTTGTTACGGTTTCGCGCGCATCATATCCGAGATGTTCCGGGAACCGGATCCGCAGCTTGGTTTTCTGTGGGGCGGTCTTACGATGGGAATGTTGCTCTCGGTGCCAATGATCATCGCCGGTCTCGCTTTGATCTGGGCTGCGTTTCGCCGGCCGCCACCCATCACGCAATGACATCGGACATGACGGCACTTGAGCGCGAGATCCGCCGTATCATCGCGGCTGACGGTCCGATATCCGTTGAACAGTTCATGGCGCTCTGCCTCGGGCATCCGAGCCTCGGCTACTACATCACGCGCGATCCGTTCGGTGTTGCGGGTGATTTCACAACGGCTCCGGAAGTGAGCCAGATGTTCGGCGAGTTGATCGGGCTGTGGGCCGCCGCGATCTGGCAGGACATGGGAAGGCCCGCGGCAATCAACCTTGTCGAACTCGGTCCCGGTCGCGGAACGCTGATGGCAGACGCTTTGCGCGCCAGTAAAATCGTTCCTGAGTTCGCGAGCGCGATCCACGTCAGTCTTGTCGAGACAAGCCCGGTTTTGCGCGAACGGCAGCGGCAGGCGCTGGAAAAGTTTGCTGGACCGGTCACTTGGTTCCGCGATGTGGAGGAATTTCCCGAAGGGCCGCTGATCGTCATCGCCAATGAATTTTTTGATGCGCTGCCAGTCCATCAGATGGTGCGGGCAGCGGATGGCTGGCACGAGCGAATGGTCGGCATCGACGATGCGGATCGGCTCACGTTTGCGCTTCATCCCGAACCGGTGATCGGCTTTGAACGGTTTTTGCCGTCGGATCTGAGGGATGCGCCGGTTGGCTCACTCTACGAATGGCGCGCCGATCACATCATGCAGGCGCTGTCGCAACGCATCGTGCGTTTCGGCGGCGCCGCACTCGTCATCGATTACGGTCATGCGGCAAGCCACGCCGGGGAGACGCTGCAGGCGGTGCGTCGTCATCATTTTGTCGGTGTGCTTGAAACACCCGGCGAGTGTGATCTCACGGCTCATGTGGACTTTGCGGCACTTGCCCGATCCGCGCAGCAAGTGGGAACCCGCGTCTTTGGTCCCCTCACGCAGAACGCATTTCTGCGGGCACTCGGAATTGAAGCGCGGGCGTCACGGCTCAAAACCAAGGCGACCCCGGCGCAAGCCCGAGACATCGATGTCGCGCTGGCGCGCCTGATCGGGCCATCGCCCGACGGCATGGGCGATCTTTTCAAGGTTCTTGCTGTGGCCTCACCAGGGCTTGCGCAGCTTCCCGGATTTGACAGTTGAAGCCCGGTTGCGCCTATTCGCCTTGATGGCTACCGATTTGAAGAGGTACGAGCCGTGGCAAATTTCCTTCAAGCCTCGACCTTGAGCGCGCTGCCGAACGTCCGGCATGCCTTCTTCACGCGTGGCGGCGGCATTTCCGAGGGGATCTACGACAGTCTCAATGGTGGTCTCGGTTCGCGGGATGCGCCGGCGAATGTCGCTGAAAACCGCGCACGCATGGCGGCGGCGCTCGGGGTTCCGCGCGATTGTTTTTTGACCGCTTATCAAATCCATTCGCCTGATGTGGCTATTGCCGAAAAACCGTGGACGCGGGATGAGATGCCGCGCGCCGATGCCGTCGTGACGAAAGTTCCAGGCCTTGCGGTCGGCATCACCACCGCCGACTGCGGCCCGGTGTTGTTTGCCGATAGCGAGGCCGGTGTGATCGGCGCGGCTCATGCCGGATGGCAGGGCGCGTTTTCAGGCGTGCTCGAAGCAACCATCGAAGCCATGGAGCGGATCGGCGCCCGGCGCTCGCGCATCCTTGCAGCACTTGGTCCGCTGATCCGCCAGCCGAACTATGAGGTCGGCGCCGAATTCGTGGAGCGCTTCGTGGCGGCCGATCCCGGCAACAGCACGTTTTTTGTATCCGCTGCACGTGCAAGCCACTCGATGTTCGATCTACCAGGCTACATCGCGGCCCGGCTTACGCGCGCCGGGATCGGCGGGTTTGAGGATCTTGGGCGTTGCACCTATGCCGATGCCCAAGCGTTTTTCAGCTACCGGCGCTCGACCCATCGGGCGGAACCGGATTACGGGCGGCACGTCAACGCGATCGCGCTTGTGCGCTAAAAGCGCGGGCAAAGCTCAGAAAAATCGTGATGAAGATCATGGGCTTGCTCGGGGTCCCTTCGACTTTGATTCCGTTCTTTGCCAGCCGCGTGACATCGCCCTGGACCACGCCCCGGAATGCGTTTACGGATAATTAAGGATGCGGGTGGGGGCCTGTTTTGGGCCTCCGCACGGTGCCAAGCCACTGGGGATGGTCAATGGGGAGCGGGATGGGACCGCGCGCTTTGCGCGCTGCCGGCATTTGTCGCCGCATTGGTCGCGTTGGCTTTGCGGTGCTCTCGCTTGGGCTTGCGCTGGCCGGCTGCGTATCCAACCAGGGCTCCGTGGCAGGCAACGCATTGCAACCGGCTGCTGTCCGCGGACCGACCGTTGCGTTCGACTCGATCGATGGCCCGCCGGTCGCCCTATTTCAGAAGCTCGTGTCCGAGCTTTCCACCGAGGCTCAGAATCGCCAGGTCGTTGTCGTTTCGCGTGAGGACCGGGCGGCTTATCGCGTTCGCGGCTATCTCGCCGCGACCGTCGAAAGCGGCCGAACCCACATCGATTGGGTGTGGGATGTCTATGACGCCGCGCAGCAGCGCACATTGCGGATCGTGGGGGCCGAGGCGGGAAATCGCCGTGGCGGTGATGCCTGGGCGATGGCGGATGATGAGATGGTCCATAAAATCGCCAGGGTCAGTATGGATCGGCTCGTCGTCTTCCTGGCGGATCCTCGCGCGGCGCCTGCCGGCGAGCCCGGCATTCCTGCGCGTCCGGCGGTCCCGGATCGGGACGCCCCGGCGGTGGCAGAGTCGTTGCCGCCCAGTTCCGGTGTGCTGGCTCTCGTGGCCGAGCGTCCATAGAGCGCGATTTGAGAAGGTTGAATTGCTATCGCGCTCTAATGTGTTGTCTGAGCATGATCTTTTCGGAAAACCGGCCGCCACTTTTTCGGATCATGCTCTAAGCAGCCCTTCACCATCCCCCGAAATCCTGCGGGACAATCGGTTTGCGTGATATTGCCGCCCCGGCATCGGCTTGTTATCACCACGCCGCGTAAGGGCTTCAGAACATTCCAGATTGAAGGCCTCAGCGCAGTCGGGCGATGCGTTTGGTCGCCGCGCGGGGGCTGGGACTACATGGAGAAGGCGATGAAGGCCACGAACGGGGCGATCAAGCTCGTCGCCGGCAATTCCAACCGCGCGTTATCGGAAGCGATCGCCGCTTATCTTGCGAAGCCGCTCGCCAAAGCGGTTGTGCGCCGTTTTGCCGACATGGAAGTGTTTGTCGAGATTCAGGAAAACGTTCGCGGCGCGGATGTTTTCGTTCTCCAATCGACGTCGTTTCCTGCCAACGATCATTTGATGGAGCTTCTGATCATCACCGATGCCTTGCGGCGTGCGTCGGCACGCCGCGTAACGGCGGTGATCCCGTATTTCGGTTACGCCAGACAGGACCGCAAAGCCGGACCGCGGACGCCGATTTCCGCGAAGCTTGTTGCCAATCTCATCACGCGCGCCGGTGTTGACCGGGTGATGACGCTCGATCTGCATGCCGGACAGATCCAGGGTTTTTTCGATATCCCAACCGACAACCTCTATGCCTCGCCGGTCATGGTGCGCGATATTCGCGAGCGCTTCGATTTGAGCAAGCTCGTGATCGTGTCACCCGACGTTGGTGGCGTGGTTCGTGCCCGAGGCCTTGCCAAGCGCATCGGCGCACCGCTCGCCATTATCGACAAGCGCCGTGAGCGGGCGGGGGAATCCGAAGTCATGAACGTCATCGGTGAAGTCGATGGCCACACCTGCATCCTGGTCGATGACATCGTGGATTCCGGTGGCACGCTGGTGAACGCCGCCGATGCTTTGATCGAAAAGGGCGCCAATGACGTCTACGCCTATATCAGCCACGGGGTGCTGTCGGGTGGGGCGGTGGCACGTGTGACCGCGTCGAGCCTGAAGGAACTTGTTATTACGGATTCCATCCAGCCGACCGAGGCGGTTCGGGTCGCTCGCAATATCCGGGTTTTGTCCATTGCCGAATTGATCGGCGAGGCGATCGGGCGGACCGCCGGCGAAGAGTCGGTTTCGAGTTTGTTCGACTGATAGACTCGTTTTGGACTCTTTAGGCGCGCCCATTTCGGATTGAATCAAGAACGCGCTCTACGCTTTTGTTTTGATACATTTTCTTAATGCGAACGGTATCTGCCTCCGGACCAACCCGAGGGCTTTTTGTTGTCCGGCTTAGTTGGTTAGAGGGTGCGGATTTTTCGCCTTCGTTTGAATCCATCTCCCCCGAGTCAAATTGTCGCGGGTTGTGTTGTGGATGGCCCCTCGGCACTCATTGCGTGAATCTGACGAATCCTTGATCACAGTGGAGCGTAATCGAACTATACAAGGTCATGAATCGACCGGTTATAGTCGGTTGAGCAGGTGATTCGCGGCCGTGTTTGTTTGTTCCGTATCGGCCGATCAAACGGGTTCCTGCCGGCGCGTGCTTGACTAAAAAAGTGCACGTGCAGTCGCGTGTGCCTTCCCCCTTCCAAGCTGAAGCGTGGAGACAGCATGTCGCTGATGGACTTCTCTGTAGAACGTCACATCAACCCGGTTGATGTCGTTGAACGGCTCGCTTCGTTCAATGATTGGGCGTTCGACCGTGCCGGTGACGACGAGATTACGATCTCCATCGCCGGGCGGTGGAGCGAATATCACGTCTCTTTCACCTGGATGGACGGTATCGAATCGCTGCATCTGGCTTGCGCATTCGACCTCAAAGTGCCGGACCGCCGGCGCGCTGAAGCGCAGCAACTGGTCTCGCTGATCAACGAGCGATTGTGGGTCGGCCATTTCGATTTCTGGGTCAATGACGGTTTAATGATGTTCCGGCATGCACTTGTTCTGGCCGGCGGCGTCGAAGCGTCAGGCAAGCAATGCGAGGCTCTGCTGGATGCTGCGCTTGAAACCTGCGAACGCTATTTCCAGGCCTTCCAGTTCGTGATCTGGGCCGGCAGGCCGGCCCGTGAGGCGATGGATGCCGCGATGTTCGAGACATCGGGCGAGGCGTAATTTCCCGCTCTCGTTGCCACTGTCTAACGGACTCTGACGCATTTTTGCGTCGATTGCCGTCTCGCATTAAAGAATACCTCCAGGTCCATGGCGGTTTGTGGCTATTGCCCGACTTCGCTTGGATGATCGAGGGATTCTGTGATGACCGAGGCAACGAACGCGCGAAACATTTCGCTCGCCGATTTCACTGGAACGCTTGTGCTGGTGGGGGCGGGGAAAATGGGCGGCGCCATGCTCGAAGGCTGGTGCGCGCTTGGTCTCGATCCGCGGCAAGTCGTGGTGCTCGATCCGCAGCCGGGCGCCAGCGTCTCCGCGCTTGCCAAGCGGGGCGTGCGCCTCAATCCGGAAAAACAAACCGTGCCGGACGCCTCGGTTATCGTGCTTGCCGTCAAGCCACAGGTTGCCGGCGACGTGGTGCCGGGCGTTTCGGCTTTGGTTACTCCCTCGACGGTTGTCCTCTCGATCATGGCGGGCAAGACACTCAAATCAATTGAACAGGCGCTTCCCGGCGGGACCGCCGTCATTCGAACCATGCCCAATACCCCGGCGGCGATTGGCCGGGGCATGACCGTCGGCGTGCCGAACGCCCGTGTCACGCCAAAACAACAAGAGCTCGTCCATCGGCTGATGGCTGCGACCGGCGAGGTCGAATGGGTGGCGGACGAGGGGCTGCTTGACGCGGTTACCGCAGTATCAGGTTCCGGTCCGGCCTATGTGTTTTTGCTTGCCGAGTATCTGGCTCAAGCCGGTGCCAAGGCCGGCCTCCCGCGCGATCTCGCGGAGCGGCTTGCGCGCGCAACGGTCTCAGGAGCAGGAGAACTCATGCACCGGACGACGATCGAGGCCGCGATCTTGCGTAAGAACGTGACGTCTCCGGGGGGCACAACCGCTGCTGCGCTCGATGTGCTGATGGGCGAGGGTGGCCTCGATCCGCTGATGGAGCGGGCGGTTGCGGCCGCCACGCGCCGCTCGCGGGAACTCGCGGGTTAAATATTGCGGGAACTCGCGGGTTAAACCTCGCGGGAACTCGCGGGTTGAGTAAAGAGGCGGCTGACGGGCGGCTTGGAACCGGCCCTTTGCAGGCCTATTTTCAGGTCAGTCATTGTTGGAAGGAGGCTGCCATGGTCCGCAAACCCGAGCCGCGTCAGCAGAGCAACCGCGAGAAGATCATCGAGGCGTTAATGTCCTTGCTGGTGGAGCGTCCCATCGAGGACATCGGATTTGGGGATCTGGCGAAACACGCTCATTTGACCCTTGCACAATGCCGGGCCGAATTCGGGTCGGTCATGGCCGTGTTGGCGGCGCATTCCAAGCACATCGATCAACAGGTTCTTGCCGGCGGCGATGCCGATATGGCTGAGGAGCCGCCGCGAGAGCGCCTGTTCGATGTGCTGATGCGGCGGCTTGAAGCGCTTTCGCCGCACAAGGAGGCAACGCGCTCGCTGTTGCGCTCGGCGCGCCGGGATCCGGCGGTGGGGTTGGCGCTCAATGCCATTGCGGTGCGCTCGCTGCAATGGATGCTGACTGCGGCCGATATCAAGGCTGCCGGTCCGCGCGGGGCGTTGCGGGCGCAGGGGCTCGCGGTTCTCTACGCATCGGTGCTGCGGACCTGGGTCAATGACGATGATCCGGGGCTTGCGCGGACCATGGCCGCGCTTGATCGCGGCCTGGCGCGAGCGGAGCGTTGGTCGAATTTGTTGGATGATCTCTGCAGATTTTCGCCGCTACGCTGCCGCCCGCGAGAGCGTCATGGCAGGCGTCGCGGACGCGGTGAATCAGCGGCGGCCGCTTAAGATCACTCGTTAAACAACAGAAAGTGAGTTCTCGGGCTTCAGTAGCCACTTAATCCCTCCCCGCTTTGCGGGGAGGGTGGCGAGCGAAAGCGAGCCGGGTGGGGTGTCTTTCATGAGTACCCCCACCCCGTCGCCTCGCTACGCTCGGCGCCGACCCTCCCCGCAAGGGGGAGGGAGAAGAAGCGCGTCAATGCGATTGTCCTGCGTTAAACCGGAACCCGAACAATTGCGCGTAAACCGCCAAGTGCGCTATCGGCCAACGTAATATCGCCGCCGTGGGAGCGGGCGATGTCACGGGTGATCGCAAGTCC
>DATAIA010000152.1:0-3463 GCA_036262895.1 Xanthobacteraceae bacterium | reverse complement strand
AATGCTCGCGGCTTCTGGGATGATGCGGACGGAATGCCGAAACAGGTTACGCCGGCTCAGGCCGTGGCGAATGCAGCGAGCCGGGCGCTCGCCGCCGCCGACCCGCAGCCTACCGCCGCCATTTCGTCGCCGCTGCAGGCGCTGGCCTACGCGCCGCGTGCCTCATCGCTGGTTGATCATTCCAACGTGGTCGCGGCGAGCGCCCCGATACCCCGCGGCTTGCGCGGCTCCGCTCCCCCGCGCAGTGTGGCCGCCGCCGCTACCACGATCGACACCGTGGTTGCCAAGGGAGCGCAGGGTCAGGACGATCTGATCGCAACATCGACGCGGCTTGCGGCCGCCTCTCGCGGTAACGATCTCTGGATGCGGGTGATGATTTTGGCTGCGAGCGCAAGTACCTCGATGAACACCACTGTGATGGGCGACGCCGATATGAGCCTTTTGCGGGTGTACTTCGACAAACCTCAAGCTGCGATCGTCATCGCGTTCTCAGGCGATCCGCAGATGGGGATGCTCAGCGACCGTTTCACCGGATCGGCTACGGCAAGGCTTGCGACCCAATCTTTTGTCACGCAGACCGCATCACTGCGCTGAGCTTGCGCTTCGGCGCATTATCACTCCGCACTGCCAGGCTCAGATGACGAGACGATGTGATCCGACCCTGTTTCGGATCGAATCTGCGGCTCACAGCATTCCGAGCGCCTGCATATAGGTTTCCAGGATGGTTTCCTGCTCGGCGCGCTCGTTGGCGTCCTGCTTGCGCAACCGCACGATCGCGCGCAGCGCCTTGACGTCGAAGCCGTTGCCCTTGGCTTCCGCATAGACGTCACGGATATCGTCCGAGATCGTCTTCTTTTCTTCTTCCAGCCGCTCGATACGCTCGATGATGGCCTTGAGCTGGTCTTTGGCGAATTTGGTGGCGGGCGCTTCCTGGACGGCGGCAGCAGAAACGGCCATCGGGTACTCCTGAATGGAACTGAGGGGTTTGAGGCGAAAGTGGAAGCGCCGCACGCTTCACCACGCACCGCATCCCAAATGACCCTCAAGAGTGCAGCCCCTTGCGTCAAGGCGACATCGCGCTCATCCACAGCGCCGCCCACAGGAGAAAAATGTTTGCCAAGAAATCGCGTTCGCGCGCCGAATCGAACGTGGCTTGTCGTTCAGACGCGCGCAAGCTTTGCGCGCGAGATCAATGCCCGCTCGAGGCCTTTTTCATTGCGGCGAGTTGCTCGGCACTGGCTGAGCCCTGATATGTTGCCTTCCAGGTCTCGTAAGGCATGCCGTAAACTGCCTCACGGCTCTCATCCCTGCTCAGGCCGATGCCTTTCGCATCGGCCGCCTCCTTGAGCCAGTTCGACAGACAGTTGCGACAGAAGCCAGCGAGGTTCATCAGCTCGATATTTTGCACATCGGTTCGGGAGCGCAGATGTTCGACCAGGCGTCGAAAAACCGCGGCCTCAAGTTCCGTTCTGGTTTTGTCGTCAATCGTCATGATGACCACTCTCGCGGTTTTTGCCTAACGCTTGGATATTAGGTGGGTGTTCCCCTCAATTGCCACAAGCGACATGGTAAGCGCTTTTTCCGCCAAGCCTTCTTTCGCAGCCACAAAGCTGCGAGCCCGTGAATAAGCCACCAGGGAATTGCGGCGCGGAACCGGCGGGCAATCGCACACGTCTGGTCAATGTGTAGGCTCTATAGCTTCATCCGCAGACCAATCGCGTATTGCCGCGCTGTTCTGAGTCGCCAACCGATACGTCGGCAACTTTTCGCGGGAATATCGATCTGGAGGCCGACCACCTGCCCCTGTCAGACTCGAACTTTCGCCTCGTAATGACCGGGTACACATTTATAACGCTGGATGTGCCAAGTCTCGGAACGATAGATCGGATGCCTATCCTTCCACTGCGCAAGTGCGGCTTGGCCACCCGTTATGCAACTCTGAAATGACACGCTGCGATCCAGTGACGAGCTGGTAACGATTTCCTCGGCGCAGTCATTGGTACTTAAATAGCAGAGTACGACGACAACGGTGACAAACATGAACCTGCCCCCAATAAGATATTCGTGTGATGCGATTGGCCATCGTCTAAACTCGGTTGTAATCAACACGTTTAACGAGTTGCGTACCAAACACCGCAACCGACGAAGAGCGTTTGCGCTTTCTGTTTCAGGACGACTTCGTGGCTGACCAAAAATGGTTTCGCGGGGGGCCGGATCGTTGGTAAGAGGCACTTTTCCAAGCCCCGAAGCGGAGCGCAAAGCCAAAGAGGACGCCGGGCGACCCAGAGGCATGATATCCGGTGTATTTCGTTTGCGGCGGGTGGATGTTGTCACAGAATTTGCCATATCGCAGCGCAAACGTCCTCGATAAGCGGGATTTGACGGCCGGTTACCTGAAAATAAGGCTTCGCCGTTGACAGTGCCTGCCGCTCGCGCGAAATCGTCAATGGTTTAAGATAGCTTCCCTGAATGATTCCGACCAATCCCCATCATCGCAATCGAGTAGCTGTGCGCTTGAGCGCCGGTTTGATGCCGGCGCTCGTGCTGATACTGCTTTGCATTTCCAATGCTCCAGCGGCAGCCGATTTTCGCCTGTGTAATAACACTTCGAGCCGCGTGGGAATCGCGCTCGGTTACAAGGATGCCGAGGGCTGGACCACCGAGGGCTGGTGGAACGTATCCTCGCGCAGCTGTGAAACCCTGCTGCGCGGTACGCTGGTTGCCCGATATTATTACATCTATGCGCTCGATTACGACCGCGGCGGCGAATGGTCGGGGCAAGCCTTCATGTGCTCGCGCGACAAGGAGTTCACCATCAAGGGGACCGAGAACTGCCTGGCGCGCGGTTTCGACCGCACCGGCTTTTTCGAGGTCGACACCGGCGAGCAGCGCGCCTGGACCGTGCAGTTGACTGAATCCAATGAACAGCAGCCGGCGCAGCGCGTGCCGGGTATTCCGGGAACGGTCGGCCCCGGCGGACCTGCAAACGTTCCCGGCATCAACAACTCGCCGGCCGGATCCGCTCCGGGCGCGTCTGGTCTGCCGTCAACAGCGGCGCCCGGAAGCAAGCCATGAGACGGCTCCGCCGCATAAAGATTCTCGCAACGTTAGGACCGGCCTCTTCGGACAGCCCGATGATCCGCCGGCTATTCGAAGCCGGCGCCGACGTCTTCCGCATCAATATGAGCCACACCTCGCACGACAACATGCGCGAGCTGGTCAAGACCATTCGCAATGTCGAGAGCAGCTATGGGCGGCCGATCGGAATTCTGGTCGATCTGCAAGGGCCGAAGCTTCGTTTGGGTTCGTTCCGTGAAGGCTCGATCCAGCTCAAAAACGGCGAAAGCTTCGTCCTGGATTCCGAGAAGACGCCGGGCGACAACACCCGTGTCCAGCTTCCGCATCCGGAAATTCTCGCTGCGCTCCGACCCGGTGACACTCTGCTGCTCGACGACGGCAAGGT
>DATAIA010000151.1:0-4482 GCA_036262895.1 Xanthobacteraceae bacterium | reverse complement strand
GCCCTGGTTGCCGAGCTCCTTGTAGAACGGCACGTTGGCGTCGCCGTTGATGGTCGAGACCACCGCCGTCTTCTTGCCGGCCGAGCCGAACTTCTTGATGTCGGAGACGATCGTCTGCCAGTCGGAATGTCCGAACGGCGTGTAGTTGATCATGATGTCTTCGTCCTTGACGCCCTTCGACTTCAGATAGGCCTCGAGGATCTTGTTGGTGGTGCGCGGATAGACGTAGTCGGTACCCGCGAGCACCCAGCGCTTCACCGAGCCGCCGTCCTTCGACATCAGGTAATCGACCGCCGGGATCGCCTGCTGGTTCGGAGCTGCGCCGGTGTAGAACACGTTGCGCTCGGACTCCTCGCCCTCGTACTGCACGGGATAGAACAGGATCGAGTTCAATTCCTTGAACACCGGCAGCACGGACTTGCGCGATACCGAGGTCCAGCAGCCGAACACGACGGCGACCTTGTCCTTGGAGATCAGTTCGCGCGCCTTCTCGGCGAACAGCGGCCAGTTCGAGGCGGGATCGACGACGACCGCTTCGAGCTTCTTGCCGTTGACGCCGCCCTTCTTGTTCTGCTGGTCGATGAGGAAGAGCATCGTGTCCTTCAGCGTCGTTTCGCTGATGGCCATCGTGCCGGAGAGCGAATGCAGGATGCCGACCTTGATGGTGTCCTCGGCGCGGGCGCTGCCGGTGAAGGCGCCGGAGCCGATCAGTGCAAGTCCCGCCGCGGCAGCGAGCCACTGGCGTCGGTTTGGCCGACTTGCGGCCTTAAGAACTGCGTTGAACATGGGTGAAACCCTCTGGTGAAGACGAGCCCTACGCCCCGGCGGCGTCCGGCTCAGTGGGTTTCGCAAGCCCTGTGCCAAGCACGGCGCATGCGAACAACGATCTGACTCGTCAGGGCTTTTGCCAAAACGCGTGCAGTTGCCGTCTTTTTATGCAGGCAGGCATGATTAAATTTCAGGCGGCACGCCTGATTACAATTCAGGCAGCACGCGATACCTGCATCTGATGAGCGCAGTGGTGACGTGCATCATCGCCCGCATTCTTTGATCGGCCCCGGGAAGGCCGAACCCTTTTTCCTTTCCCCGAAGGGAATGGAGCGCCGGGAGGCGCCAGGGGTTTGCGAGACCCCTTTGAGCCGCCCTTGCGATCGGGCAGCCCGCGCGCCGGATTTCGGAGGCGGGGTTGCGAAGCCCGCCCCGGGCGCGCGCACCACGACTGCGGCGGGTTTGCGAGGCCCGCCGCCCGGGTGCTGCGCCTCCCGGCGCTCCATTTGGCCGCGCGTGCGCGATTGACGCGCAGGCTCGACCGCGGTGCGCGGGATGTCTCCCCGCGCGCCGCTCGACCGCCGGGCCTTTCCCGCCTCGAGACGGGAAAGGACCGAAGGCTGATCAAGACCACATATTCCTATATAGGAGGATTGTCAAGAACGCCGGTCTGCACTCGCGAGGCACCGCGAGCGGCCATTCCGGCTGCGCGACTACTCGTGGCCCAAGATGGCCCGGTCTCCAGTGCAAGGTCGGCTTTTGACCCGCAGCGGACCTAAGGGAGCAGGCCGCATTAGGTCAGCTCCTCACCCCAAGACTGACCAGTTGGTCAGACGCTAACTGTGCGTGTTTGCCTGATTGAGGCAGCCAGACGCCAAATGCCAGATCGAGCGAACTGGGGAGTCTTCGAGAAGGTGCCTAACTGGAACTTGGATCAGTGTGGGATGCGATTTCCGGCAATCTGCCTTTCGGCAAGGACCACAAGGCTATTTGCTTACCGGCGCGATTGTGCACCACAATGTCGGGGTTTCGCCCAGCCTTGATAATGGCCTTCGCATGCAGAGCGGCTATTTGGACGGCAATGAGCTGCGATACGTACGGCCCGAAGAATGTACGAGGCGCCTCCACGCTCCAGGCCCCCTCGGAAAAACGGACAAATATGGGGTACGGCGCCAAATCAGGGCTCTGTTAGAATTGCTGGGGATCAGACCTGTGCTGGTTTACCCCTCGTCGACCTAAGCTTCGCTTAGCCCGATAACCGCAAGCATCACTCGAAAGGTGAAGTGCTACGACCTGAACGACTTTGTACGCTGTAAGGTGACCGAAGGCAGTTCGCCGAATTCACGGCGGTAATCCCGGGCGAAGTGGCTCGGGTTCATGAAGTTGCACGCGAAGCTTACACCCGTCACGGATATTCCCGGCGCGGGTTGAAGCAGCATGTTGCGGGCAGCCTTGAGCCGTACCGTCTTCAGATACGCCATCGGTGTGTAGCCCCGCGCTTTCTTGAAAGCGAGAAATATGCTGCGCGCACCCGCGCCGGTGAGGGCAGCAAGCCGCTCGATCGAAACGTCTTCGGTCCAATTTGCCTCGATCCACTCCTCGACCCGAGCGACCTGCCACGGCGGGGCAGGCTTTGAGCATTCGTGCAGGAGATCGCTGAGATTGCTTTGCACGCCATACAGGACGGCCAGGCGGATGGTCCCTTCGATCTCGCGAAGAAGAGGCCGCGGGATGGGCTCGGCTGAAAGGTCAATATTCTTTGCGGTCGAGATAACAAGGTCACGGAGCCGCTTCGCTTGGGGCGCACCGTAAGTTTGTGCATCGCCTAGACAGAGGCGCTGCTTCGGACGCGCACCCAAAAGGAATGCGACGTCTTCTTCGATGGCCTCGCGCTTTATCCTCAAAGCAAACTGTTCAAAATTCTTTCCCAAGTCGAATTTAGCCTCAGCGGGCGAACAAATGACTCGCTGCGAATCAACATCGACCTCACGGCTCCCAATCTTCGTCCGGCCGGATCCGGCAAGGCAGAACTGCAGCCTGACATACGGGTCGTCGCGAAACTGCAAATGGACCGGGGCGCCGTACGAGCAATAGGAAAGGTTGGCCGATCCAAAATCAAAATAGCCAGCGCGGGCTGTGAAATTGACCGACCTATCGGATAAGCCGAACAAGCGGGCGTCGTATACGTCAACAAGAACGTGCCGCATCTCATCGGCTTGGCAGGTCGCGGCAACAGTGTGCGTTTGGAGATAGTGAGTCATGGTCCTGAGCAAACGATTGCATATTCGAATGTGTTGATCCATGCCGCACCGTGCAAGGCCTCGCTGACCCGCAACTTCCGCGCGCAGTCGCCGATATTCGAGATTCGTTTCTGGGGTGAAGATTGCCGCTATTCGATAGCGGCACTGCGCGATCTGCAATACCGATCTTGCGGAGAGCTGCAGCAGGTCGGCGTTTGGCAGACTTCCTGGCCGATTAAACGCTGGCCGCCTGTAACAAGGGAGCAAGAGTATATGCCGCGCTATTACTTTGACCTTCGGTTTGGTGACATCGCCTACAATGATGACGAAGGAACAGTTCTGAAAACGCCGGAAGATGCCGTCCGGCAGATGGGGCAAACGCTGCTTGAGATCGGCCAGCAAGCTCTTGCGATCGCCGGACAGCATGAGGTGGGGGGTACGGTGCGCGACGATACCGGTTTACTTTGGCGTAGCCGTCTGTCCCTCCAGGTGGAGCGGCTCAAAAACCCCAAACGGCACGCGGCATAATGCCTCAGCCAGCAGGCCCGCCGAACGGCAGCGCTCGCCAAACGCACGACGCATCGGATGATAGCAGGATAGCGATGTCAGAATTCAACAAAGCTTTGACCTTTGCCTATCGTACCAATATCGAGCGCTATCAGCGGCTATTGAGGACACATCTAGCCGCAAACGAGCGCACCTTTATTGAACAGCGGCTCGCCGAAGATGAGCAGGCACTACGGGAGCTTGCCAAGTCCACGCAAACAACTCGGCGACCAGACGCTGCGTAGATCAAGGATGCCGAATAGGCGCGCGACAAGTCGTTGACGTTCGGCCCACCAGCGCTGCGGTTGACGAACTGCCAGGACCTTCAGCGGATATTGCTGTGCTGGGTTTGGGCCTAAGGTGCGTTAGACGGCCACCCCTAAGTCCGCTGCTGACCCTTAGCTGACGTTCGGTCCGCAGGCTTCCGTCGGCGTCGGAGGCAGAGCCTCAAAGACGGCGCGCGCGAATGCCATGCGACCATTCAACGGCCACGCTGGAGCACACCAGAGCCGTCGTCCACGAACAAATAATTTGGCGCCGTCTGTCCGCGCCGCGGACGGAACACTTCATTTTCTTGCGCTATGAGCCTCAAGAGTTGGCGACGCGTGTCTTCGTTTGTCGTCTGATTTAGCTGAAAGCGATACAGCTCAATATTTTGGTCGTGCACGAACTTGTCCATAGCCGGTCTCCCATTGAGACGCGGATAGGCTGGGGTCCGGCGAGGCTTCCTGTCTGGTCAAAAGCGCTCACCATCAAAAAAATCGGCCATGCCGGCCGGCGACGCGGGGTCCGGAAGCCGACAACAATAATCGTGGGTCGGCCGCCTTATTCCCGCCATCCGACCGACGACTACCTATATGTCCACTGCGCAATGTCTATTTCCCGCAGTCCCGGATCATCTCGCTACGCGACCATTAACGGTCAATAT